>JBDTTK010000305.1:0-5712 GCA_039930685.1 Bryobacteraceae bacterium
GGATGAGTCTGGCCGTAGGGAGCGCCGGGGTATTCAAAGAGGTCCGCCAGGACAAGTTGGTTTTCGTTCGCCATGTTAGGGAATAACCGATTAGCCTGCATGGAGCAAAGCGAGTTCACGCAGTCCGTCGAGGCGCTCGTGGAGGTCGGTTGTGAGTTCGCCGGGGGACCGGTCTGGAAATCTGCGGGTGAGTTCTTCGAGCAAAGCGGCATGATTGCGAGACCCGTCGAGGAGATTCAAGAACCACGGACCGTCGCGAAGTGCGACCCGTTCGTGGAGAAGATTGCCGAGCATCTCCTGGCGCCCGGCCTGGTATCGGCCGAGAGCGCTCGCTAGCGGGTAGGGGCCGGCGGCTCCCGCTGGTGAGGGTTGAGTAAAAAGGCTCAACCATCCTCTCCGATACATGCTCACGAGCAGCGAATACATATTCGAATTCGCCCGTTCGCCCTCAAATTCCACATCTTTCGCGGCGACTCTCTGCGGATACACAGCGATCAGGCCGCGCAGGATCGCGATCGCTGCCGCGGATTTGAGGATGATCGAGCCGGTCTTGGGGATCGTGAACGTGACGCTGCCGTCCGGGGACGCCGCCGTTTCGGCCAAATCGGTCGCAAGATACATCAATGCGACCGCGCTAACCTCATCGCGTCTGGCAACCGGCAATTCGGAGCGGCAGAGGAGCGTCCTGCGGAACGCCCGCCCCACGAGGTGGTCGATGTACTGCGTTTCGATGATCGGATCGCCGGCCGCAGCTTCGCGAATTCGGTCCATCAGAGGGCCTGGAGTCTCCGGCCGGTCGGGTTCGGCCGGTATGGCCTCCTCGAATACTTGCAGTCCGTGTTGCTGGGCGTGCCATTCGACCTGAGAGAGCGTAAACGGCGTGCGGCAGTCCGCGAGAATGTCATGGTAGATCAAGGCGGACGCGATGACAGGCGGACGGCTCGCAGTGCGCTTCGCCTCGAAGAAGAGGTCCTCCTGCGACGGCGCGCTGCCTGCCGGATAGTTGTCCACGAGCAGATGGAGCAGTCGCGCCGTTTCCCGGATCTGGCCCTCGGGAGAGTCGAACGCCGCTGGATCCAACGCGCGCATCCGGCTGCAGTGAAACATGGCGAGGTCGCGAATCCGGTCCCCGCCATAACCGCCGGGATAGGCGTTGTAGCTGATGTATGCGATCCCGTGAGGCGCAAGAACGATCGCGATGATCTCCATCAACTTTTCGCGGACGATTGCCGGAACCCAGGAGTAGAAGCCGTGGGCCACGACGTAATCGAACGTCTGGCCGCCGGGATCGAAGTCGAGGAGGTTTTGGCAAACAAATCGGACGTTGTCAAAACCGAGGTCCGCGGCCGCCCGATTCGCCTTCTCAATCGGCGTCCTGCCGAGATCGATGCCGAGAAAGCGGCTTTTCGGAAGCGTATAGGCCATTCCGAGGAGATTCGCGCCCGCTCCGCATCCGACTTCGAGGACGCGGCAACTGTCAATGGGCGCGGGGTGCAAACCCTTTAGGAATCCGAGAGTCGCCAGCCGATCGGGGTGTGTCTCGATAAACGGCACACTGAAGTACTCAAACAGGTCCGCGAGTACGAGTTGGTCTCTTTCGTTCGCCATCGGCTTTGCTTCCGCGCAACCAGAGTATCGCGGGCTGGGTGCGGTAGGCGGGCCCGCGCGCGCCGAAGGCCCTCCATGTCAACGGGATGCGGCGTTTCGGAAACAGACTGGAAACACGGATGCTATCCTGAAGGTGTCAAAACCCGACATTTTCCAGCCTTCCTATGCTCCAAAACAAGGTAGATCAACCCGAAGACCGCAACCCCCTAGAAACGTCCGAGTGGCTCGAGGCCCTCGACGACATTATCGACGCGTACGGTTCAGAACGCACTTCTTTTCTGCTCGGACGCCTGATGGACCGTGCCGCGCACTTCGGCGTCACCGGTGCGCTCAAACTCAATACGCCGTACATCAACACGATTCCGCCGGACGAGGAAGTCCCGTTTCCCGGCGATCGTGCGCTCGAACAGCGCATCCGCGGCTTCGTCCGCTGGAACGCCATCGCGATGGTCGTCCGCGCCAACAAGTACGACGCGAACATCGGCGGACACATCGCAACCTTTGCGTCGCTCGCCACCCTGCTCGAAGTCGGACACAACCATTTCTTCCGCGGCAGCTATGGCGACGAGCCCGGCGATTTCGTCTACTTTCAGGGTCACGCGTCGCCCGGCATTTACTCGCGCGCCTTTCTCGAAGGCCGCCTCAGCGCACAGCACCTTGAGAATTTCCGCCACGAACTGCGCGACACGCCGGGCCTGAGTTCCTATCCTCACCCCTGGCTGATGCCGAATTTCTGGCAGTTCCCGACGGTGTCCATGGGCTTGGGCCCGATTTCCTCGATCTATCAGGCGCGCTTCATGCGTTACCTCGAGAATCGCGGAATTGTGAAGGCCACCAAGCGCAAAGTGTGGATGTTCATGGGCGACGGCGAATCGGATGAGCCGGAGTCGCTCGGCGCGCTCACGCTTGCTTCCCGCGAAAAGCTCGACAACCTGATCTTCGTCGTGAATTGCAATCTTCAGCGCCTCGACGGACCAGTCCGCGGCAATGGCAGCATCATCCAGGAACTCGAAGCCGCTTTCCGCGGCGCGGGCTGGAACGTGATCAAGTGCCTATGGGGCTCGGGCTGGGACAAACTGCTCGACGCGGATACCTCGGGCATGCTGCTTCGCCTGATGCACGAATGCGTCGATGGCGAATACCAGAAGTTCAAGGCGTTTGGCGGCGCCTACACGCGCAAGGAGTTCTTCGGACGGTATCCGGAGACCGCGAAGCTCGTCGAGCATATGACCGACGACGAGATTTCCGCGCTGCTCCGCGGCGGACACGATTCGCACAAAGTCTATAACGCGTACAAGCGCGCCGTGGAACACACCGGTACGCCGACTGTCATCCTCGCCAAAACGGTGAAGGGCTATGGTCTCGGCGAAGCGGGCGAAGGCCGCAACACCACCCACCAACAGAAAAAGCTCACGCACGACCAGATGTCGTATGTCGCCGAACGCTTCCGCATCTCTATCCCAGCCGAAATTCAGGAGAGCGGCGAGTTCTACCGTCCGCCCGAGGACAGCGCCGAGATCCAGTATCTCCGCCGCCGGATCGACGCCATGGGCGGATCGCTGCCCGCGCGGAACGTAAAGCCGATCGAAATTCAGGCACCGGCCCTCGAAGCGTTCTCGGACGCGATGCAGGGCTCACGTGGCCGCGAGGCGTCGACGACGGCCGCGTTCGTCAGCATCCTCAAGACGCTGCTCAAGACCCCGGAATTGAGCAAGCTCATCGTGCCGATCATCCCGGATGAAGCGCGCACCTTCGGTATGGAATCGCTCTTTCGCGAGTACAGCATTTACGCGAGCCAGGGACAGTTGTACAAGCCTGTCGACAGCGACGTCCTGCTGTACTACAAGGAAGCCAAGAACGGCCAAATCCTCGAAGAAGGCATTACCGAGGCCGGCGCGATGGCTTCGTTCAGCGCCGCCGGAACCGCATACGCCAACTACGGCGTGCCGATGATCCCGTTCTTCATCTACTATTCGATGTTCGGATTCCAGCGGGTCGGCGACCTGATCTGGGCGTTCGCGGATCAGCAGGGCAAGGGCTTCCTGATGGGTGCCACTGCCGGCCGCACGACGCTGCTCGGCGAAGGCCTGCAGCATCAGGACGGCCACAGCCTCGTGCTGTCGAGCACCATTCCGACCTGCTCCAGTTACGATCCGGCCTACGCGTTCGAGTTGGCCGTGATCATCCAGGACGGCATCCGGCGAATGTATCAGAACAACGAAAACCTGTTCTACTACATCACCGTTTACAACGAAAATTACTCACAGCCCCCGATGCCGACGGAAGATGTCCGCGAGGGCATTCTGAAGGGCCTCTACAAATACCGCGCGTCGGAACAGCGTGCGGCCGTGCATCTTTTCGGCAGCGGCACCATCCTCAACGAAGCGCTCAAGGCCCAGCAAATCCTCGCCGAGCGGTTCGGCGTCGCCGCCGACGTGTGGAGCGCGACCAGCTACAACGAACTGCGCCGCGACGCGTTAGAAGTTGAGCGCTGGAACCGGCTGCATCCCACAGAGCCGGAACAGTTGCCGTATATCGTTCGCGCTCTGCAGGGCGTTGAAGGCCCGATCGTGGCCGCGACCGACTTCATGAAGGCCGTGCCCGATCAGATCGCGCAGTGGCTCCCCGGTCGGCTGGTGAGCCTTGGCACCGATGGCTTTGGGCGCAGCGAAAACCGCGAGTATCTGCGGAAATTCTTCGAGATTTCGGCCGAAGCGATCGTCGCGGCCGCGCTCTCGAAACTCGCCCGGCAAGGCAAGTTCGACGCGCACCGCGCCGCAGCCGCGATTACCGAACTCGGATTCGATCCGAATTCGGCGGATCCGGCGCATCGCTAAGCGTTGCTCAGCACATCATCGAAGCAAAAGGGCCGGACGCGTCAGGCGTCTGGCCCTTTCTGCGTTGGCGGCGGATTACTCTAGGGCACCGGAACGTACGGCACCTTCGCGGCGTTCATCGCGTCGTTGAACTTCACGACTTCCGCTTTCAGCTTCTCGATGCCCTGCGCGCCATTCGCCACGGCTGTCTTCGTCAGCGCAATCTGCTCGAACTGACTTTGGCTCGGGGCTGCCGCATAGCCATCCAACTGGTTGAGCAACTGCCCGACGCGCTGCGCCAGGTTCGGAAGTACGAACTCCGGCTCGGGTTTCGCCAATTCCTCTTTCCGCTCTTCGGGCGACGGCGGCTGGAAGAAATTACGGCCCGCGAACAGCGGCCGCAATTCATCGAGCTTGTTCTTCAATGCGGAAGCCGCCGACTTTACGCTGTCCGAAACTTTGGTCGCATCCGGCCTCTTCCAGGAACTCTGGAGCGCCGTGAGTGCGCCGTCCGCCGCAGTGAACTTCTTCCGCAGGCCGTCCACCTGCTTGGTTAAGTCGACCAGCTCTGCGATGGCTGTGTGCCGTCTTGCCCGGTCCGCGGCCGAGAACCAGGTGATCCGCGGATCCTCTTCGACCTTGAACTTCTTCGTCGCCTTGTTTGCGCCGACGGCGATTTCGACCGTGTAGTCGCCCGGATCGACATACGGACCGCCAAACTGCGGCGGAGGCGCTCCGGCGGCCTCGGCCCGTTCGGCCGCCTGAATCTCCTGGCGAGTCGGCGGAACCACGCGATCCGTTCGCATGCCCCAAACGACACGATTCACCCCCGCGTCGAGAGAGCCAGGCTTCACTGTCGCCACCATCTTTCCAGCCGGGTCGAGGATCGAAATCTTCACGTCCTTCGTCTCGGGCTTCGCCTTCACCCAGAAATCGATGATCGCCCCGCGCGGCGGATTCGCCCCGAGGAATGTATCGGCGCCGTCGAAATCGCGCGTCCGCGCCATGCGCCACATCGTCGCCGGCCGGACGTCGAACGCTGTCAGTGTGCTTTCCGCGACTGCCGGCGTCATCTGTTCAAGGGACGAGATGCTGTCGACGATCCACACTGAACGGCCGTGCGTCGCCAGAATCAGATCGTTATCGCGCGGATGGATCTGGATGTCGTCCACCGGAACGCGCGGCAGGTTATTCTTCCATTCCTGCCAGTGATCGCCGCGGTCGAACGAAACATACAACCCGAATTCGCCGCCCGCGAACAGCAGGTCGCGATTCTTTGGATGCTCGC
>JBDTTK010000306.1:0-5703 GCA_039930685.1 Bryobacteraceae bacterium
GTGTCATCCGCGTCGATGAGCGCTTCTACCGGGGCGACTCTGGCGAGCCGAAGAGTGACCGCGCAAGGCGTCTGTTACCTCTCGGAATTCTCGCTGATCGTTATCGAAGGCATCGGCCGCTCCATTCAAGAGCGGAGCAGTACGTCTTCGAGAGGGCTGGCGAGCCACTGGATGATCGCACGATTCTCCGGTCGGTGATCCGGCCCGCTGCGAAGCGGCTCGGATTTTATTTCGAGGGCTTCGGGTGGCACTCGTTCCGGAGGCAGAACATCACTCTGCTTCAGGAAGAGGGTGCGACCACGTTTGAGGCGATGACCCAGGCAGGGCACTCGCGTCCGACGATGACGAGCGAGTATACGATTGTCGGATTAGACCGTCGCGAGCAAGCGGTTCGGCGGTTGCAGGAGAGATTGTTGTCAGGTCCGCAGACGGCAGAAGTGAAGGCAAACTGAGTTCATTTGCGGGAATTGTGCGGGATTCTTGGGGTCGAAACAGCGACGGATCGCCGTAAGTTATTGAGGGGATTGGTCGGGCTGCCGGGATTCGAACCCGGGACCTCTTGCACCCCAAGCAAGCGCGCTACCAGGCTGCGCTACAGCCCGAACTTAAGTGATTTTAGCACAAGGGTTTCGGGCGCAGCCGGAATTTAGCGTCCGCATCGTGGATCTCGGAAGTTCCACAGGATCTGGCTCCCTACGGCTTCAATTCATACATTCCGCTGCAGCGCAGCAGAACTTCCTGGACCGCTAATTCCTCCTCAATTGTCACCGGCAACTCGGCCTCTTCGCGCACCGCCGCGACCAGATCTCGCAGATCGGTCTCATACCGCCGAAACGGACCTAGCTCGACCTTTTGGCGTCCCGAAAGATAGGGTCCGCCTGCCTTCTCGAGGTCCACAAACGCCCCGCCTGGTTCGAGCGGATTCACGACAAAAGACCCGTTCGTGCCGAACACCTCGAACGCGCGATAGCGCGTGGCCCCCGGTTGCAGAGTGGCGGATTGCACGATCCCGGTCGCGTTCTTCCACTCGATCAGCGCGACGGTATTGTCCTTCAGCGTGTCGTCGAAATTGCCGTCTTTGCGAAGCGCCACTTCCACCCGGAGCGGACGCCCCATCAGGCGCGCAACCGGGTCGATGACGTGCCCACCCAGTTCGAACATGACGCCGCCTGCGAACTCCGCCCACTCCGGGCGGCGATTTGCCGCCAGCTGATTTCCAATATTCGCGCGAACCAGATAGACGCGTCCCAGCCAACCTTTTCGGGCCGCCTCGATGGCTTTCTCGATTCCCGGATGATGCCGGTAGATGTACCCGACCTGGAGCCGCAGATTCTTCTTGCGCGCCACGTCGGCAATCTGCTGAAAAGCCTTCATGCTGTCGGCGGGCGCCTTCTCCAGATGCAAATGCTTGCCGGCTTTAAGCACCGATAGACCGTCCGCTGCATGGTCCCGGACGGCCGACTCGACGGCCACCACCTGAATATCCGGATGATTCAGTAATTGGTCACGAGCGAGCAGCGCAATGCCGCTCTTTCGAAGAGAAGCCTGGGCTTTCGGGTCCGACTCGGAGATGCCGATAATCCGGAAATCCGCGATGGACCGCACGGCGGCAAGTTTGCCATCGAAATGGGAATGAACGGCGCCAAGAAATCCGATGCCAATCGGCGGCTTGTCGGCTCCGACGGCCACAGCAGCCACGCCGGCGAATGTAAGGAAAGTGCGTCTTTGCATGGTTCGGTTCTGACGATGGAACCTCTGGCCGTGATTCTACACGGCTGAAGCGGCCCGCCGCAGGTGACTGCGGAGCCGTCTCGCGTGTGCTCTCATAAGCACATGGAAAGAGACGGCGACCGCTACTGCGACGGCTGCGGCCAAAAGCTTCCGAAAACCGCCAAGTTGACTTCGTCAGAGGCCGGTAAGGACCTGTGCCTCAGTTGCCGGATCCGCGAATCGCAGGAGAAGGGCCTACGGCACTAGCCGCTCCAATCCCGAGACGTGGCTCCGCCCGCTTGTCGCTCGACGCCGATTCGGCAGGAAGCCACCCCTTCGATCGACTATCATGAAGTTCTGGGCGCTGTGCGGAAAGCAATCGTAACTCTGATCAGCCTCACCGATGACATCTACTGCATCGGACCCAGACGCATCGCTGCTCAACTCAAGCGCAACGGCTTCGAAACCAACCTCGTCTTCCTCCAAACCACCGATTTCTGGGGACAAATCCGCCATCGCTTCAGCAAGCACTACGAAAGCGACGAACTTCCCGAGCCGCTCTATCAGCAACTGCTTGCGATCTGCAAATCCAGCGCCGTCGTTGGCTTCAGCGTCTGGACGCACCAGGCCGAGCGCGTCACGCTCCTCACGAAGCGCCTTAAGGCCGACCTCGACGGTGTCATCGTCTGGGGAGGCATTCACCCCACCAGTTACCCCGAGGACGCCATCCAGGAAGTCGACGCCATTTGCATGGGCGAGGGAGACGTCAGCTTCCTGAAACTCGTCGAAGCGATCGACGAAGGCCGTAACTACCGCCAGACCGCCGGATTCTGGTTCCGCGACGGCGAGGAGATCCGCCGCAACCCGGCCGAGCCACTGGTCGAAAATCTGGACGAGTTTCCGTTCCTCGATTTCGAATTCGAGCAGCATTACGTCAACGAAGCAGGGACGCTCAAGCGCATGGACATGCGCCTGATGAAGAAATACTACGGCGGCAAACTCTGGATGATGTTCAGCCAGGGCTGCCCGTACAAATGCACCTTTTGCTCAAATGACGTCCTGATCGATCTCGACCGCGGGTACCGCCGCTTCCGCCGCCATTCGGCGGAATTCTTCATGGCGCAGTTGAAGTACATCCTTTCGAAATACCCGCACATCCAGAACATCGTCATCGACGACGACGCCTACATGTTCCTTCCGATCCACGTGATCCTTGAATTCGCGCGGCTATACAAGGAGCAGTTCGACATCCCATTCTTCGTCAGCGGCGTAATTCCCGCGTCGGTCGACGAGCGCAAATTCCAGGCGCTAATCGACGCCGGACTCATCAAGACCCGCATGGGCGTGCAGTCCGGCAACAAGCGAATCATGAAGGAAGTCTTTGTGCGTCCGCAACACGACAGCAAGCTGATCCTCGGCTCGGAGATCGCTCACAAGAACCGCTCGAAGATGGCGCCGGTACAGTACGACTTGATCGTCGACAATCCCTGGGAGCATCCCGACGAACTCAAGGACACGCTCCGCTTGGTCGCTTCCTTGAAGCCGCCGTACACCTTCGCGATTAATTCCCTAACCCTGCTTCCCGGGACCACGATTTACCGCATGGGCGAGGAGTCCGGCTTCACAGACAAAGACGAGAAGATTACGCTGGCCTCGTATGTGACCTACATGCCGACCGCGCTCAACCTGACGCTCGCGCTGTACAACATCTGGCCCGTACCGAAATTCTGGGTGGACCGCGTCCTCGCTAGGGATTACGGCGCGCGTACGATCGAGATGAAGCAGTATCCGAAGCTCGGCGCGCTCATCAGCTTATTGGGCCTCTTCAAGAAAGTCTCCCACGGACTGATCCGGCGCGACATCTCCGCGATTCCCCGTCCCTTCGATCTGATCTTCGGCAAGTACTTCGCCCGTCCCAAAGGACAGCGCCAGAATGACCTGCGCATCCCGCGCGAATTCGAGCACTGCCTGCCTAAAGTCGGACCCGCGCGCGCACGCCGCATGGCTGCAGCGGCTGCCTCCGGCGAACCGGTCGGCGCCTTCCGCGTCCTCTGATCTTCCGGCTCCGGAGGCGCTCGAGCCTTACGGCGCCGGAGTCACCTTGAAATTCGAAAAATAGGCTTCAGTGCCCTGCCCGATCCACAGCGCGAGACTGCCGTCGCTGTCACCCTTCTTGAGATCCTTCACGATCAAGCACGGCTGAGCGGCGCCGCCGACAAACAACTCAGCCCGCGATCCTTTCACGACAATTTTCATGTGCGTCCAGACGCTTGGCTCCAGATCAACGTACGACTCATATACGCCGGGCATTTCCTGTCGGAGCTTTTGCCAGGGCCATTCCGGTTCGGAGATATATTGCGTCGAATGGTTGCGGCGCAACTGGTCGTCGGCGCGGCCGTTGGTCGGCCGTAGATAGAAGGCTTCGTAGGTGCGCTCATCCTTGAGCCGGAATGCGAGTCCCGCAAATCCCCGTGACCCCTCCGGCGCGCCCGCCGCGGGCTGCGCCGCAACGTCTACCTCAATGGTGCCGTTATGGAAGGTAAGGATCTTGAAAACCGCCGTCTCGGACGATCCTCGTTCGTCAACAAATCGAACCGCGTCCCGTCCCTTCCATTTGGCGGACGAGAGAGGAGCGCCGCGCCGCGTGAGCGCGTCGGGACTGCGGAGCGGATTGTTGATGGTCTTGGAGTCGGCTGCCTGCAGGACGCAGGCAAGCAGGCTGATGAGGACGAAACGGAGCGCCATGCTCGCAGCCTATCATCGATAGGCTGCGAGATCACGGATTTTGGGGCTAATTCCGGACGGCCTGGACCTTGGGCGTCGCCAGGTAGCCGCCAATGTAGTCCTTCTTGACTTCGTTGACAACGATTTCATACGGTTGCCGCGCCTTCGAGGTATAGAACTGCAAGGGTTCATTCACCGTCTTGTCCTTCTTTTCCACGCGCTTGTCGTCGGCTACGATTTCAATCGTGTAACGGTTCTTTTTCGGATCCGCTTTCTTGAGCAACACCGAGATATCCCCGATCTTCTGGGGCGCCTTGGTCTTCGCCAGCTTGATGTCGAAGATGTTCCGTTCGCCGAGCGCCTTGAGCGCCGCCAGCTCTTTGCCATTGGTCGCAATCAATCCGCTCTGGACGCCAAGGTCGCCGCTCGTGCGCTTCAGGTCGGAGATCGTCTTCTCGAGTTCGGACTTGGTCGCCGCCACATCACTCTTAACGGTTCCGACCTCCGTGGTGACTTCGCCGACTTTGGCCGCCGTCACAGCATTTGCTTCCTTGGCCTGCGTGATCTCGCCGCTGAGCTTGACGCCCTGGGCAGTCTGCGCGCGTTCCAGCTTGGCTGCCAACTCGTCGGCGTGCTTCATCGCCTGTTCTTTCGCCTGGCCGGACAAACTGGCAAGCGCCGCCCGCTCTTTCGCGAGTTGTTCGCGCAGCTGCTCCACGTTTCGCCGCTGGGTTTGCGTCGTCACTGTAGACGTTTCGCGTACTTTCGCGACTTCCTCAAGGACGGCTTCGCGGTTCGCGACCAGTTCCGTCTTGACCTCCTTCAACTGAAGGAACAGGTAGACATTCGATGCAACCAACGCCAGTACGGCGCCAAACAGGATCGGGATCTTCAAACCGGAACCTCCAGTCGGGGGTGGATCGTAGGAACTGACGTTTCTCGGCGGCGACGTGAAAGGATTGTTGCTTTGGGGGGGCGGAGCCGAAAATCCCTGTTGCGGTTGGCCTTGCCCTTGTCCCTGATTCGGATCGCCTGGTTTATCGGTCAGATGGAACATTCTGGTTCACCTCTAACACCCACACATGGGAGATGTTCACGACCCTAGGATCGGTTTCTGAGGAAATCGCCTTAGGCCACTGAATTTGTTTATGTTAGCAGCTATCACAGAGACGCACCACTGCTGTTCGAGGTTTCTGCCGTCTCCTAAGACCATCGGAGGAGTGCGTCGTAACCTTCACCGTTCGCGGCCGAAAATCGCCGATCCCCGCT
>JBDTTK010000307.1:0-5690 GCA_039930685.1 Bryobacteraceae bacterium
GCGACACCAGGCCCGAAATGCAAAAATAACCCGCCGCACCGCGGCCAAATCGCAAAATCCCAACCCGTCAGCTTGGCCACACGGACCTTTAGGTCCGGGACGCAGCCCGAGCCTCGCCCGCGACCGCCTTGGTGGCGCGCAGCTCCAGGTCCGTGACTCAACCCAAGGCTCCGTCACCGCCCGGACCGTTCAAGTAGAATCTCTCCATGCGTCCGAGTCTGATCGCCCGCGCTTCCCGCCGACAATTCTTCCAGTCCATCGTGCTCGGTGGTGCGCTCGCCATCCGCGGCAGCGCTGCCGACGCGCCTCCTGCCGCCGGGCAATCGGGCATGATCAGTTCGGCGCACCCGCTGGCAACGGAGGCTGGCCTGGCCACTTTGCGTCTAGGCGGCAACGCGTTTGACGCCGCCGTGGTAGTCGCGAGCATGCTGAACGTGGTCGAGCCGGAGAACTCTGGTGTGGGCGGCTACGGTCTGATTCTGCTGTATGACGCCAGGAAAGGCCAGGTCCGTACCCTCAACGCGAGCGGCCGGATCCCCAAGGCCGCTGACCCGGAAGCCTACCGCGATCCAGCGACGCGCCGTGGTGGCATCCTCGTTTCAACGCCCGTCAATCTGCGCGCCTGGGAAGCCATGTCCAGGGCCTATGGGCAATTGCCTTGGAAGACCGTCCTGCAATCCGCCATCGACACTGCGGACCGCGGCTTCGAACTGCTGCGGCCCATTCCCGCGGATGCCTTCAAGCACTTCCCGGATCACGCCAAAGCCTTCTATGGCCGCGAAGGCAAGCCGCTCGCGAAGGGTGACCGCCTCGTGCAACGGGACCTCGCGCGCTCGCTGCGCATGATCGCCGCGGGCGGTGCCGATGTCTTCCATGGCGGTGCGCTGGGCCAGGAAATCGCCACCGAACTCATGAAGACCGGTTCCTTTGTGACCCTCAAGGACCTCGCCGCCGGCACGCCGGAGTGGTTCGAGGAATCGGCGATCGAGTACCGCGGATACCGGATCGTCACGCCTCCTCCGCCCGCCAATTCGTTCACCGCGCTCATCCGGCTGGGCATTCTGTCGCAGTGGGACCTCAAGAGTATGAATCTCGACTCAGCCGCTTACTGGCATCGCTGGGCCGAAGTAACCAAGCATGGCGAATGGTGCCGTTTGAAATATGCGGGAGATCCGGATGTTGCGCCGCCTCCGCTGCCCAGGCTCCTGTCGAGCGCCTATTGGAAGGAGCAAGCGGCGCGGATTCCCGAGGACAAAGCCTCCGAGTTCGTTCCCCCGGCAGCGCCCGGTGCCGAGAGCGCCAACACCACGCACTTCGTGGTCGCCGACAAGTTCGGCAACGTAGTAAGTGCAACGCAAACTTTGGGTCATACCTTCGGCAGCCGTGTCATGGCGCGGGGCACCGGCATCTGGTTGAACGATTCGCTGTCTTACAGTACGTTTTTCCCGCCGGGCAATCCCATGGACGTGCATCCCGGACGCCGGAAACTGAATAGCAATACGCCGATGTTTGCCATGAAGGACGGCCGTCCGTGGATCGTTCTAGGCGCCTCCGGCGGGCATACGATTCCCCAGACGGTGCCGCAAGTGGCGAGCTTCATCATCGACCATGGGCTCGACATCGGGCAGGCCTTGGCAGCGCCCCGCATCGAGTTCTCGTCCGAGAGCGGAAAGCTGGGCGTCGACAAGGCCCTGCCGGAAAAGATCCGCGAAGAACTCAAGGAACGCGGACACCGGGTCGACGTTCAGGACTTCTCCCGCGTGCAGGGCCTCACGATCGAATACGACCCCGCAGGCAAGCCGCGCGCGTTCCAGGGCGCCGCCGATCCGCGTGGATTGGGATCCGCTAAAGGCTATTAGGCCCGGCGACGGAGCCCGAGGCGTGACCGTCAGGTCGCGCTTGAGACGGCCATACCAGCACGGAACCGCGACCGTAAGGGAGCGGACTCCTGACAGCGGTCGCGTCGATCAATATAACCATCGCCCAGCCGCCCCGCCAACGGCAGGACCTGACGCGGCGCGGCCCGCTGCGCAGTCCGCCCGTTTGTACGCCATCGAAGATATATGCTGAAACCTCATGCAACTCGTTTCACTTCCTCACACGGACCTCAAAGTCTCGCGCCTCTGTTTTGGGACGATGACGCTCGGCGGCAACACCGGCGGACAGGCGGATGAGCGGACCTCAATTCAGATGATGGAATCGTGCCTCAACGCCGGCATCAATTTCTTCGACACCGCCAATATCTACAACAACGGCACGGCGGAAGCGATCGTCGGCAAGGCGCTCAAAGGGCGGCGGCAGCGTGTTGTGCTGGCAAGTAAGACCCGCGGAAAGATGTTGAGCGACGATCCTGCGAAAAGCTATGAAGGCCTGTCCCGCGCGATGATCCTCCGTGCCGTAGAGGATTCGTTGCAGCGGCTCGAAACCGACTACCTCGACGTCTACTACATGCACTGGCCCGATCACGACGTCCGCATCGAGGAGTCAATGGCGGCGATGCATGAACTCGTGAAGTCCGGAAAAGTACGGTATGCCGCCACCTCGAATTACGCCAGTTGGCAGGTGACGCAAATGCTCTGGCTGTCGGAGAAGAACGGCTGGCCTGCCCCCTGGATCTCCCAGCCGATCTACAACCTGCTGGCGCGCGGAATCGAGCAGGAGTACTTTCCGATGTGCAAGGAGTTCGGCGTCTCGACCTTCATCTTCAATCCGCTCGCCGGCGGAATGCTGACCGGCAAACAGCAGAAGGCGGCTCCGATTCAGGGAACGCGGTTCGACCGGAATCAACTCTATCTCAAACGCTATTGGCACGATCCGATGTTCGATGCCGTCGAGGAGCTAAAGGCGATCGCCGAGAAAGCGGGACGTTCTATGGTCTCGCTTGCGCTGAACTGGGTGCTGCATCACACGCCGGCGACAGGCGTCATCATCGGGGCTTCAAAGAAAGAACAACTCGCCGAGAACCTGAAGGTCGCGGGCGACGGAAAGCTCGATGACGAAACGATTGCGGGGTGCGACGCCGTCTGGGAACGCATCCGAGGCGTAACGCCGAGGTGGTGCCGCTAGCTCCGGCCCGACGGGCCGCCGACGAAAAGCGTCTAGTTCAGGAAGTACGTCCGATACAGCGTATCCCGCTGCTTCGGCACGAACCCGGCATCGCGGATCAGGCGGCGCAATTCCTCTTCGGTCGCGCGGTTGTGGGCACCTGCCGCTGAGACCACGTTTTCCTCAATCATGATGCTGCCGACGTCATTGCCGCCAAACCGCAATCCGACCTGGCAGGTCTTGAGGCCCGGAGTCACCCAAGACGACTGGATATTCAGGATGTTCTCGAGGTAGATCCGCGAGAGCGCGAGGACCTTCAGATACTCGACTGCAGTCGCCTCTTCTTTCACGAATCGGCCAAGCGACGTGTTGTCGCGCTGGAAGCTCCAGGGGATGAAGGCCGTAAAGCCTCCGGTGTCTTCCTGGATCTGCCGCACGATGTCGAAGTGGTTCATTCGCTGCTCGATGGTCTCGCCCGTGCCGAACATCATGGTCGCGGTGGTGCGAAGTCCGAGCGAATGCGCCGTCCGATGGACGTCGATCCAATCGTTGACCGAGCTCTTCAGCCGCGAGATCCGGTGCCGGACTTCATCATCGAGAATCTCCGCGCCGCCGCCCGGAATCGAATCGAGTCCCGCATCGCGCAGACGAGCGATCGTGTCGCGCAGACTGAGATCACTGACTTTGGCGATGTTGACAATCTCGGGTGCAGAAAAGCAATGGTTCCAGACTTGGGGAAACTTGTCCTTGATGGACCGCAGGAGATCTTCGTACCAGTCGATCTTCAATTCCGGATGCAAACCGCCCTGCATTAGAATGCCAGTGCCGCCGAGATCGACCGTCTCCTGGATCTTCTGGAAGATGACTTCCTTGGGATGGAGGTAGCCCTCGGCGTGGCCGTGAGGTCGGTAGAATGCGCAGAAGCTGCAATACTCCGTGCAGACATTCGTGTAGTTGATGTTCCGGTCGATGATATAGCTGACCACGCCATGCGGGTGCAGCTTCCGGCGGATCGAATCGGCGGCCATGCCAATGCCAACGAGATCGTCGCTGCGAAACAGATCGAGTGCTTCTTGTCTTGTCATCATACGGTTGCTTCCGTGGCTGCGATTTGACGTTCCGATGCGGCGGAGGAATCCGCCGCATCGAGTTCCATTGCGTATCGAAGGTAGAGTTCCATGCCTTGATAGTCCCGGTCCCCGAGTTCGAAGGCGATGTGTTCGGTAATGTATTTCCTCGCCAATTCCGGCGAGATTCCCAGGCGGACGTGTTCGGCGGAGACAATTGATTCCACGTGCGACCGGCCGAATTCGTAGGAATCGACAAACGCCCGCTCGAGTTTGGGCGTCACCAGTTCCTGGCGGCCGGCCCAAACGGCGAAGACCATCGGCAATCCCGTCAGGTCGACCCACTCCTCGCCGAGGTCCAGCGCGGCAAACGGCAGCGTGGCGGGATCGAGCAATAGTGCAGGATCGCCAATAATCAGCGCCGCATCGGCTTCTTCGAGCATCTCCGCGAGTATTGGTTCACGCGTCAGGATGGACGGCGCCGCGCCGTAGCGTTTCGCGAGGATGACGCGGGCGAGCATCACAGAAGACCGCGAACCGGCATCTGCCGCCAGCGTGCGGATCGCAGGGAAGGGAACTTTGGAGATCAGAAGAATGCTGCGTACCGGCCCTCTACAGGCGATGCCCGTGCCGCGAAACATAGCCAGATTCTGCCTCCGCATCTCGACCACGGGCACGATTCCGATGTCAGCCTCACCTCGCCGGAGCCGATCGGCACAAAGTGACGGAACCGCGAAGGTCAGGTCGAAAATATTGCGCTGCGGCCCGTGCAGCATTCCCCATACCAGCGGGACGGTATTGAAATAGCTGACCGCGCACACGCGCGGCCGCTCAAGTGAGTCGGCGGAAAGCAACCCCTATTCTAACCCAGAGCCCGTTCTTCCGATCCGACGTTGGCGGCTTGCTAAAACACTCTGCGATTTGTCTGGATTCCTGGGACGACCGTACCGGATCAGGTGGAAAAGCCTGCGTACTAAGGCTAGTACTGGATCGCCAGCTTCATGATTCTCACACAAACCGTATGATATGGTTGAGGAGAAGGGCGTTTCCCGCGCACGCCCGGAGAGCGAAATCCCTAATGAATTTTTCCGTTTCCAGTCCCGCATTGTGCCGAATCTCAGTCCTTGCCGCTCTGTTCGCCGGGATACCTACGGCCTGGGCGCAGACTTCCGTCGTCCTGAACAGCTCGCCGACGCGGGTCCTGGGGCACGTGAAAGTGAATCAGCAGACCTCCGCCCCCAATTTGGTGGAAGGTCGCGAGTTTTACGCACCGCAATCGATCGCCCTCGACACTTCGGTCACCCCGCCCATCTTATATGTCGCCGACACGATCAATAATCGCGTCTTAGCCTTCAAGAACGCGACTTCGCTTTCCAAAGGGAACACGGCGGACAAGGTCATCGGACAGCGCGACCTGATCTCTACCACGCCGCAGGGGCCGAATTCGGGTTCTGGGGGTCTCAGCACAGGCCTGAGCGTGCCAATCGCAGTGGCGGTGGACAAAAGCGGAAATCTCTATGTGATCGATGCCGGAAACCAGCGCATTTTGCGCTATCCGAAGCCGCTTCAGCAAACGGG
>JBDTTK010000308.1:0-5681 GCA_039930685.1 Bryobacteraceae bacterium
CATCCGTCTCGTACGGCAAACCCAGTTCACGGAACGGGCTCTGCTCGTCCTTTACCGGCTTGTCGTCTTTGCCGCAGAACGGCGTGAATCCTTCGACTGCAAGTTCGAGAGCTTCTTCGCGGGTAATCTGCGTCCGCAGCGTTCCGCCGATCAGCGACGAACCCGCTCCGAGGACCGTGATGTCGACCGCAGCCAGATTCTCGTCGGCGAGCAATCGCTCTTTTGCCGCGGCGCATTGACGCCGCAGACCGCTGCGCTGCCGGATCGAAAGCTGCTTGCCGAGCTTCTGCTCCACCAGCCACGCGAGCGTCAGATCGAGGTTGTCACCGCCGAGCAGCAGATGCTTGCCGACGGCGGTCCGCGTAAAGTCGACGCGGTCGCCTGAACGCGCCACGCGGATTACGGTGAAATCGCTCGTGCCGCCACCGACGTCGCAAATCAGAATCGTCTGGCCGTCAAACAGGAGCTTCTGGCTGCGCGCAAGATCGTTCGCGATCCACGAGTAGAACGCCGCAGCCGGCTCTTCGAGCAACGTCAGCGATTCGAGTCCGGCGTCTTTGGCGGACTGCACAGTCAGCGCGCGAGCCTCCTCGTCAAAGCTCGCCGGCACCGTCAGGACAATTTGCTGGCCGCCGAGGGGTACTCCATGCTTTTGGGCGAACGCTTCGCCGAGCGTCGAGAGAACGCGCGCCGACACTTCGACAGGGGACAGGACGCGTCCGCCTTCCTGAGCGTCCCACGGAAGAATTTTCGCGGTGCGATCGACTTCTGAATTCGACAGCCACGACTTCGCCGAGTGCACCGACTTGGTCGGCACCAGCGCGCCTTGATCGCGCGCATACGCGCCGACGTATTCGCGGTCGCCCAGAAAAAGAAATGACGGCAGCGTTCGCCGCGGCTCGACCGTGCCTTGCGCGACGAACTGCGGCACGTCGAGGACGTGGATCGCGGGAAACTCAGTCTCGTCAGGCTTCGCGTCGATGTAGGCGAGCGCCGAATTGGTGGTGCCGAGGTCGATGCCGACGTTCATGTGGGCTATTCGATCTCGATTTCAGCCGGAGCGAGCATGCGCTCACCCGGCTTCACCGAAGGAAGCTCGATCTTGTCTACCTTCCAGCCGCGATGGCGCAGCGTGCCGCCGGTCGCCTTGCCTTCTGTCGGCACGTTACCTAGCAGCTTGTAGGAATTCTTGCCGATGCCGTCGAGCTTGGTGAACGCGCCTTCGACGCCGTCGATCACCGGCACGATTTTCGCGTGACGGTCAAGCGCCTTGCGTGCCCCTTCGTGGACGTCGCGGACCGCCGCGCCCACCTGGTCGTCCGAATAGCCCGAAATGTCTTCCATCAGGAAATCGACGATGCGCGACTCGCGCTGTAACGCTCCGAGAAGCTCGACCGCGCCTTCGGCCGGTCCGGCGACGGCTTTCGGGGTATCGGGCTTAGGCGCCGTCTTGGTTACGATCGGCGCGGCTTTCGCCTTGGTGAAGCCATACGCGTTGGCGATATCTTCGGGAAGCGTGTCCGAAAATAGCAACGAGAAGAAACTGCGAAATGCAAACGAAACTCGACTCATGGGTTAAGTCCCATTGTCCCGTCTACACGCCTCGTAGAGCAAACGGCTTGCCGGTACAAAGAACGGTGGCACCGGCCTCCTGGTGCCTGAACGGGCGAATTGGCACCCACCATCGAAACTGGTAGACAATACGGGAACCATGAGCGACGAGA
This sequence comes from Bryobacteraceae bacterium, assembly GCA_039930685.1. Lineage (GTDB taxonomy): Bacteria > Acidobacteriota > Terriglobia > Bryobacterales > Bryobacteraceae > JBBQWZ01. The sequence continues at coordinate 1,725 of JBDTTK010000308.1, forward strand.
AGCAAGCGATCCTAGACTCCGCATGTACGCGGCGCGCCGCCCTTCGCTTGGGAGCCGCCGCCATCGCCGCGCAGTCCACCGGAGGTTTCGGAATGAGCCAGAGCGCCGATCTATGTTTTCTGCCCGCTGTCGAATTGGCCAAGCTCCTTAGAGCGAAGAAGGTGTCGTCGCGGGAGGTGCTTGCCGCTTACCTGAAACAGATCGAGCGCGTGAACCCGAAGGTCAACGCGATCGTAACGCTCGTCGTCGAGAAAGCCGAGGCGCAAGCGAAACTCGCGGACGAGTCTATCGCCAAAGGAAAGCTGCTCGGCCCTCTCCATGGCATCCCGATCGCCCACAAGGATCTCAATGAGACCAAAGGCATCCGCACGACGTACGGCTCACGCATCTTCAAAGACAACGTTCCGGACCACGATGCCCTCATCATCGAGCGCATCCGGCACGCGGGCGCTGTCACACTCGGCAAAACCAATACGCCCGAATTTGGCGCGGGCTCCCAGACGTTCAACGAGGTCTTCGGCCGCACCCTGAATCCCTACGACCTCACCAAGACCTGTGGCGGATCCACCGGCGGAGGCGCTGTCGCGCTCGCCTGCGGCATGACCGCGCTTGCCGACGGCTCCGACATGGGCGGTTCCTTGCGGAATCCGGGCTCCTACTGCAACGTCGCCGGACTGCGGACCGCCCCCGGCCGGGTGCCAAAGCTCTCGACAACCAACGCCTGGGCCACCCTCAGCGTGGACGGACCGATGGCGCGCACAGTTGCCGATTTAGCATTTTCCCTCAGTGTGATTGCCGGGCCGGATCCGCGCTCGCCCATTTCGATCGAGCAGCCTCCCGCCCAGTTCGCCGCCCCGCTCGGACGCAGCTTCAAAGGCGTGCGCGTCGCCTGGTTCAAGGACCTCGGCGGAGTCCCCTTCGACCCAGCGATCCGTGCCGTCATCGACGCACAACGCAAGACCTTCGAAGCCCTGGGCTGCATCGTCGAACAAGCCGAGCCCGACTTCACCGGCGCCGACGAAGCATTCAAAACGCTGCGCGTCCTCGCCTCTGTCGCCTCCCGCGCCGACGACGTTCACACCAGGCGGTCTCTCGTCAAGGACACCGTGATCTGGGAAGTGGAAACCGGGCTGAAACTCACCGCCGCCGCGATCAGCCGCGCCGAAGTGCTCCACACGCAAATGTACGAGCGCTTTCGCCGGTTCTTCCAGAAGTACGACTACTTCATTCTGCCCGTCACGCAGGTTCCGCCTTTCGATGTCACGATGCCCTATCCAACCGAAGTCGCGGGAGTGAAGATGGAGACCTACATCGACTGGATGAAGTCCTGCTACTACATTTCGATCACTGGAAGCCCGGCGGCATCCGTGCCGGCAGGCTTTACCCCCGAAGGACTGCCGGTCGGCATCCAGATTGTCGGACGCCATCGCGACGAATGGAGCGTCCTGCAATTGGCACATGCCTTCGAATCAGCTAACGCATCCGGGAAGCGGCGTCCGGCGGTCTGAAGGTATTACAAACCGAATACGTAAATCGACTGCCCGGCGGCAATCGCCACATGCTGCTTTCCGTCGATCGCGAATCCCATTGGATTCGACCGGATCGCTCCTCCAGTCTGGAACTGCCACAACGCGCGCCCGCTCACGGCGTCCAACGCGAAGAAATTCCCTTCGTTCGATCCGCCGAAGACCACGCCGCCGGCAGTCGCCATAACTCCAGCCCACGGAGGCGATTGCAGTCGAAACTCCCACTTCTTCTTTCCCGATATCGCATCCAATGCTCGAACTGCGCCGTATGCCTTGTCGCCATCGAGCGCCCGCTCGCCGCCGCCCATGAACGCAGTTCCTGGCTTATACTCGACCTCGCTTTTGAAATACACGGAACCCATTTCTCTGATAGCGACATACAGCGTCTTCGTTAATGGACTATAGGATGGGCTGAACCAGTTGGTCGCGCCTTGTAGACTCGGATAGACGAGCGTGCCTTCCTCGCTCGGCGACGTATTCGGCAGTAGGATCGGCCGCCCGCTATCGTCGAGCCCCTTCGCCCACGTTTGGGTTGAATACTGCGTGCCTTGCAGGAACTTGCCCGATGCCCGGTCCAGGATGTAATAAAAGGCGTTCCGGTTGGCCATTACCACCATCTTCCGAGGCTGTCCTCGGAAGATGCCATCGACGAGAACTGGGATCTCAGTAGCATCCCAATCGTGAACATCGTGAGGCGTAAATTGAAAGTGCCACTTTAACTTGCCAGACGCCCCGTCCAACGCTACCAAGGAGCAGGAGTAAAGGTTATCCCCCGGGCGGACGTCGCCGTTCCAGTCCGGCCCCGGATTCCCAGTGCCCCAGTAGACCAGGTCCAAGTCCGGATCATAGGCGCCCGTCACCCAAGTGGACGCGCCACCGGTCTTCCAGCTATCCCCCGTCCAGCTATCATGGCCCGGTTCGCCCGGTCCCGGAACGGTCCAGAAGCGCCACGCGCGCGCGCCCGTTTTTGCGTCATACGCGTCCACGAATCCCCGGATCCCGGCCTCCCCGCCGCTGATCCCAATGAGGACTTTGCCTTTGATCGCAAGCGGCGCCAGGGTGATGCAGTGCCCGGTCTTGTAGTCGGCGACCTGCGTATCCCAGCGGACCGCGCCGGATCGTGCGTCCAAGGCGACGATGTGCGCATCGATCGTGCCGACAAAGACCATGTCATCGAGCACGGCCACGCCGCGGTTGGTTCGCGGGAATCCGATGGTTTGAAGATCGGGCGGCGTGAGGCGAGCGTAGTTCCACAGCTTTCGGCCGGTCCGGACGTCAAGCGCGGTAACGTTCGACGGGGGTTCCGAAATGTACATGACGCCGTTCGCCACAATCGGCGACGTCTCATTCGTCCCTGGAGTAGTGAGTTGATAGACCCATTTTGCCCGCAGAGACCTGACGTTCAGCGGAGTAATGTCGCGAAGCCGGGAAAACCGGTGGGCGGAGTAGTTGCCGGAATACGTGACCCAGGAACCCGGATCAGGCTTGACGATCGCCTCGTAAGGGACGTTCCCGGTCTGCGCGCGCGCGGACGCGGCTGCAAACGCCAACAGCACCGTCATCGAGAACCGGACACGGATCGACATGGGGAGATTCTATCGCAGGCTCCGGTGACGGAATCCGCCTTCTCGATCCACCCGGCAATCGGGACAATTTCAAAGACCGTGAAGGACCGCGACCGAGTGGTGCTCCTCCAGGGTAGTAACCAACTGGGACGCGATCCCGTAGCGCACTCGCGCACCGGATCGCATCCCGTCAACTTCTTCGGCTGCCTATCGGGTGGCTTGTTCCTGCGTGATATGGGCGCGCCGGTTCTTCTGCCAGCAATCTTCGTTTGCCTCGGTGCAAACCGGACGTTCCTTGCCGTAGCTGATCGTCAGCAGTTGCGGACCGGGAATGCCGAGCGACACCAGATATTCTTTGGCCTTCGTCGCGCGAGCGTCGCCCAGCCCGATATTATATTCGGCCGAGCCGCGTTCGTCGCAATAGCCCTGTACCGTCAGCTTGTAGTCCGGGAACTGCTGCAGGATGTCGGACAGCGTATGTGCATCCGCCGCGAGCGCCTTCTGCGCGTCGTCGCGAATCTCATGCTTGTCGTAATCGAAGTAGGCATCCTGGATGCGGTTCAGCAGGTCCTGGATGCGCAACTTGGTTGCCTCGTCCGGCATGCGCGACTTCGCGGGAGTGGATGCGGTTTCGCGCGTCATGGAGCGCTGCGGCTCTGTACGTGCGGTCTGGGTTTGGGCTGCGGGTTGATTCACCGTCGCCGGAACTGGAACGGGTTTTGAAGTAGCCAAGGGCTTCTTGGTACAACCGGCGAAAGATGCACAGAGGGCGAGAATTCCTACGCTGGACGCGAATCGCCATGTCATATGGTACGAACCTCCATTTGAATAAGATGATACTGCCTTAATCTCACGTTTTGACGGAT
>JBDTTK010000309.1:0-5671 GCA_039930685.1 Bryobacteraceae bacterium
CCTCGGAGCAGTTTTTGATTTTGCCGCACCCGGAAGTCCGCGAGTACTTCCAACGCAAGGGCAGCGACTATGACCGTTGGCTGCGCGGCATGCGGCGTCTGCAATCCCGCGTGCTAGCCGCTGATGGCGGCATGAAGAATCTGGAGAAGTGACTTATGGATTTCAAGCAACCTGTCTGGAATTTTGAACGCGAACCGTTTCCCGCCGGCGAAGACCCCGATGAGACGAGTTTCAATCTGCGAGCGTACTTCGACCGCATGGCGGACGAAAAGATGCTCGCGTACAAGCCGGAATGGACGGACGAAGAGCTAGTGGAATGGGACGGCAACTTCACCGATGAGGGTGGACTGCTGATCGCCTGTTCGGAGCGCGATATTGACGCGGAAGAATATCGCCGCGTGCTCAATCAGGCGCTCGAGTACCGGGCGCGTGTCCGTCCGGCCCTGACGGCTCAATAACGCCGGGCGTTATCAGCCCTCGAGAATGCAGATGTCCTTGAGGTTCCGATAGTCTTCGGCGTAGTCGAGGCCGTAGCCGACGACGAACTCATCGGGAATTTGAAAACCGACGTAATGCACTTCGACGGGCCGCAACCGGCGCTCGGGCTTGTCGAGGAGGGTGGCAATGCGCAAGGACTTGGGCTTTCGCTGCGCGAGCAGTTTCATGAGATACGTAAGCGTGACGCCGCTGTCGACGATGTCTTCGACGATCAGGACGTTCTGGCCTTCGATCGAAATGTCGAGATCCTTGGTGACCTTGACTTCGCCAGATGTCGTCTTGCCCTTGCCGTAACTCGAAATGCCCATGAACTCGATGCGCGCGGGCGTCTTCATGGCGCGCGCGAGATCCGACATGAAGATGAATGCGCCTTTCAGGATCGCAATCAGATAGACCGGACCGGTTGGGTAGTCGCGATCGATTTGCGCGCCCATCTCCTGAATGCGGGCGGCGATCTGTTCCGAACTCAGGAACACACGGGTGCTGGTAGGTGTAAAGGGCGAATCAGCCATGAAGGATGAGGATAGCTAATCCGCAAACCGGATGCGGACGCTGCCCGGACCGACGTGGATATGCGGGGCCGTGGCCTTGCCGGCGATCGCCGCGCGGAAGGCATAGAACGGAATGTTTTTCTCCGTCAGGTGCTGCCGCAGCCACTTGCCTTCGGTCGTGTCGGGCTCGACTGCGATATCGAGCCTTCCGCGATGATCGAATCCAAGCGCCCTATGGACCGCCGTCTCGCCGCGCGCGCTCACAGGCAGCGGCCGGGAGAACTCCTTCTCAAACGAGAGAGTCAGTTCGCGAATATCTTTCGGCGTCAGCATGGCGCCGTTGCCCTCGTATTTCTCGGCGACATTTGCAAAGGCCGCGCTTTGAAACTCCGCGGCGCGATCGGCGGCTCCGGCTACTTCGGCCGCCGCCTCGGCGCGCGCCATTTGCGCGATCTCATCAATTAGCTTGGCGCGGCCCTCGGCGAGTTCGAGGGTCTTCTTGCGATTCGCCAAGTCCTGCTCGGCCGCATCCAATGCGCTTTTCCCGGTGACGCCCGCCGCGATCAACTGGCGTTCGTGATCCACCCGTTCCTGCTGCCGGCCGATCAGGCTCCGCGCCGCGGCAAGCATGTCTTTAGACTGCTGCTCGTTCAATTCTTCAGGTGTGAGCTTGGCGTAGAGAGTCCGGCTGAGAGTGGCTTCATCTCGCGCGTCGGCTACCACGGACTCCGCCTCGCGGACCTTCACCGGCGCGATTGCGCCGAGCGCGGCGAGCTCTTTGAGCCGGGCCAACTCCTGTTCGGCAACCGTCGGAGTCTGGGCGACCGCCGATGACAGGCTGAACAGAACGATGCAGACACACAACCACTTCATGATGAAAAAAACGGGATTCCTCTCTATAGTGTAGTACGATCAAGCGAGAATACCGTTCCGGGTCATTGGCATTAAAATGCTAAAGCATTGATTCGAAACATATCTCTCTAGGTGAAAACAGTTCAAGGAGTTCGCGTATCGCTACCCGCAAGACCACGACAAAGAAGGCCGCCAAGTCCCCCGCATCCAAGGCCGCACGCGTCAAACCATCGAAACCGGGCTACGCGCAGGCACGCCCCGCCGCCCCAAGACGTCCCAAGAAGGCAGTCGCTCCCGAGGAACCACAAGCGTCCTGGAAGATTGTCGTGCGAGCCGCGGAAGCGAAACAGGCGAAGGACATCAAGGTCCTCGATCTCCGCGATCTCAATACGTTCGCCGATTACTTCGTGATTTGTTCGGGCGGAAATGTCCGTCAGATCCAGGCCATCAGCGACGAGATCGAAGTGCAGATGAAGAAGTCCGGCGACTATCCCATCTCGATCGAGGGATACAACAACGCGGAATGGGTCCTGCTCGACTTTGGCGACATGGTGGTCCACGTCTTTACCGAGAAAGCGCGTGGCTATTACGATCTTGAACGGCTCTGGCGCGACGCTCGCGTGCTCGAAGGCGCATCGTAGTCTCGCGACGGATCGTCGCGGCTGAACCGAGTTCTTCGACTTCACTTTCTACCGTCTCCGGCGAGGTTCTCGGACCTTCGCCGGCGCCGTCCGGCCGTAATCCTTTACAAATCTTTTCCGTGAGCATCCAGCTTCTTGACTCGAATGCCTAGTGAGCCACGATATGATTGGTCCAACACCACGGAGGTGTCTGATGCTGCTCGCCCGTGCCTTGTTCGCCGCGACTCTCACTCTGGGTTTGGCTGCTGTCGCCAGCGCTGCCGGATCGAAACCGACATTCCACAAGGATGTCGAACCACTGCTCCAGAAGAATTGCCAATCCTGCCACCGTCCGGGAGAAGTGGCGCCGATGTCGTTTCTCTCGTATAAAGAGACTCGGCCATGGGCAAAGGCGATGAAGCAGGCTGTATCGACTAAGAAGATGCCGCCATGGTTTGCCGATGCGCGTTACGGCAAGTTCCACAACGACCCGCGGTTGTCCGAAGAAGCGATCCACACGATTTCCGCGTGGGCCGACAGCGGAGCGCCGGAGGGAAATCCAAAGGACGCGCCGAAGCCGATGGAATGGACGACTGGCTGGGCAATCCCGCAGCCGGACGCAATCCTCAAGATGCCGGTGGCCTTCAAAGTTCCGGCCAGCGGCACCGTGGAGTATCAGAACATCGTGGTGCCCACGAACTTTACCGAAGACAAGTGGATCCAGATGGCCGAAGCGCGTCCGGGGAATCGCGCGATCACGCATCACATCGTCGCGTTCATCCGCGAACCGGGATCGAAGTACATGGACAACCTGAAGCCTGGCGAATTCCTCTCGCCTCGCGAAACCGCCAAGGCGGCCGCGGCGGATCGCGCGGCCGGGAAGCCTCCGGCTGAAGAGACTCGACGCCGTCAAGCGGCGGCTTCGTCGATGCCGACAGAGATTCTCGTGGGCTACGCTCCGGGCACGGACCCGATCAAGTTTGGCCCCGGACAGGCGAAGTTATTGAAGAAGGGCTCGGCGCTTGTTTTCCAGTTGCACTACACGCCGAATGGGAAGGAAGGCGAGGACATCTCGGAGGTCGGTCTGGTATTCGCGAAGGGTCCGGTCACGGAGCGTGTCATCACCAGCAACGCCGGCAGTTTCACGTTTGCGATTCCGCCCGGGGATCCCAACTACGAAGTGAAAGCCAGCGTCACGATTCAGACGGACGCCCGGCTGATCGATTTCAACCCGCACATGCATCTTCGAGGAAAGGATTTTGAGTACAAGATCGTCTACCCGAACGGCGAAAGCGAAGTCGCACTGAAGGTGAACTACGATTTCAACTGGCAGCTCTATTACCGGCCGGAGAAACCGATCGTGCTACCCGCGGGTACGCGGATCGATTGCGTGGCTCACTTCGACAATTCGGCCAACAATCCCGCCAATCCGGATCCTAAGGCGACGGTGCGCTGGGGCGATCAGAGTTGGGAAGAGATGATGTTTGGCTGGTTCAACGTCGCGATTGACGTGAACAAGGATCCCATGGACCTGCGGCGGCCGAAGAAATCGTCGGGCGGAGCGGAGGAATAGACTTTCCCGGCCGCGGCTATTCACGATCAGGAGGGGCGTCAGGGCACGGGCCGTGACGCCCTTTTTCATTTTGCACTGGCCTAAAGCTTGGGATAACGCTGGCGAAGCCAATCGACGAACGCTTGGGGGACGGGCATGGTCGACAGGCGCCCCTGGCGGACCAGGGCGAAGTCGCCGAATTTCGCGGTCGCTTTGATTTCGACGAGGGGAGTCGGCGGATCGAGCCTGGAGAGGAACTCCAGGTCGACGACGGCTGACTTGGGATTCTTGGGGTCCGAACGGCCCTCGCTCTTGACCAAAGCGACTCCGACGATCGCCGAAACGCCTCCGGAATGGTAGATCAGGACTTTGTCACCCGGCTTCATGTCGCGGATGGCTTTGACGGCCTGGGGATTGGTGACGCCGTCCCAAACTGTGCGGCCATCGCGTTCCAGATCGTCGATCGAATACACTTTGGGTTCGCTCTTCGCGAGAAAGTACTTCATGGAAACCTCCTCAAATTGACCTCGCCCACGTCCAACTCTACCCAAACTAACGTACTAACCCGTAAAGGCTCCAAACCGTGGTTCCGGTACGGCAGGTTCTAGACATGCACAGCGGCATCGTGTTTCATCATCTTAGCAACGACCTCGACCGCGTGGCTGGAAGCATGCTATTCGGGAAAAGGTTGTACAATCAAGTCATTATGGCGGAGTACGTGCTCCGAAGATATTAGAACTTTCGCAAAGTCAGGCGTCCGATGGGCGCTGATCGATAGTGGAGGGAAAGTACGTTGCATTATCCGAGCCTTCGTTTGAAGTTATTGGTGGCAGCTTCGTTATGGACGGGATTGGCTGCATGGACCGCAGCCGCGGCGCCGCCACAAAAGCCGGCACCTCCTCAAACTTCGAAACCCGCGCAAACCCCTGAAAAGCCGGCTGCTTCGCCGACGGCGACCGCGGAAGACGCGAAGCTAACGGCGGCCGCGCCGGTTGATCCAAAATCGTACATCATCGGAGCTGAAGATGTCATATTTATCAGCGTTTGGCGCGAGCCCGACTTCACGCGGCCGATGATCGTCCGCCCGGATGGGAAGATCACCATGAACCTGATCGGCGACATCCAGGCCAGCGGCCTGACGCCGGAGCGGCTGAGCGCCCACATCAAAGAAGCGCTGCAGAAATACATCAATGCACCCGATGTAAATGTGTCGGTCACTCAGGTCAACAGCAAGAAGTATTACGTGAACGGTGAAGTGAACCGCTCGGGTCCGTTTCCGATGCCGGTCCCGATCCGGGTACTCGAGGCGCTGAGCAATGCGGGTGGATTCAAGGACTTCGCGAACAAGAAGAAGATTTTGATACTTCGGGGGACCAAGAGGATCTTCTTTAATTACAACGACGTGATTAGGGGCAAGAAGATGGAACAGAACATCTTCCTAGAGCCCGGCGACCAGATTTACGTCAACTGAGCGCGGGAAGTTAACGATAAGCAGTCTAAGCGACAGCAGCAGAGGCCTTTAGTATGCAAGCAATCGATACGATGAGCATTTCCCGGCGCGCGCTGGATGTTGAGGATTACCTCGACATCCTCCGGCGGCACAAGGGGTGGATTTTCGCCCCGTTCCTGATCGTCACGGTGTTGACCGTGGTTGGCGT
>JBDTTK010000310.1:0-5666 GCA_039930685.1 Bryobacteraceae bacterium
GACGACTTCAACCGCACCGATGCGAACACGCTGGGCAGCAACTGGACCATCCAAAGCGGCGGCGGGCAGATCGTCGGCAACCAGGCCGAGGGGCTCAACGGGGCGCAAACGTCGAACCTGTTGACCTATAACAGCGCGACCTCGAATTCGATTTCGGTCGATATCTTCAACAACGGCACCGGCACACAGTACATTGCGCTGGTCCTCGGGTACCTCAACGCTTCGACAAACTACTTCATCAAGCTTCAGAACAACGGCGGGGGCGCCTTCGATAACGTTGGATTCTATTTTGGAAACAATGGCTCGAACAATGGCGCGGCAACCACCACGTTTCAGGCGCTTACTACGCCCTTCACCACCGGAACGATTACCGCGACCCTGGTTGGCACCGTCGTCACCCTGGACGTGCAGCCGCTCGCCGGAGTGCTCCAGACGTACAGCATCGACTACGGCACCTCCACCGGCGGAACCGGCATCGGCCTCGGATTCTACGGGACAGCGCTCGCGGACAACTTCGCGGATGCGACCGGCGGAAGTGTCCCGGAACCGTCAACGATGGGTCTGCTGGGCTGCGGGCTGGTCGCGGTGGGATTCCTCCGCCGCTGTCGGAAGTAACTGCACGGACGAGTGTGTATGAAACGGGCTGCACTATAGCCCCGCACGTCAGTGCGGGGATCCGGTGTTTGCCGCCACAGAGTCGTAGGGGCCGGGCATGCCCGGCCCGCAGTTGCAGTCTCTATTCACAAAGACTCTAGCGAATGGGTTATGGCGATGCCAGTTTTCACACAGGCTCCTCAGTGCGGGGATTCTACTCGCTGACGCCCGGCGACGTCGGCTAATCCGCCGCGTCGACGTGCACCAGATCGAGATTGGCATGCGACTGACCTTTAGGCGGGCGTCAAGCCGCGAACGACACAATGAGATCTTCGGGAAGCGCTTCTCCGTGGTCCAGACGATCCGCAATTACTCGTAACGCAAGAGCTTCAACTGCGGCCAGCGCCTTTTTCCGCGTTCTGCCATAGACGGTAACCCCAGGAAGCGTGGGGATGTCCGCGATCCAGCGACCATCCGACTCGCGGTGGAATACGATGTTCAGATTGAGGCTGTTCGAGCGGCTCACATACTCACTATACGACTTGATGGATGATCTGTCGGCGGAAGTCAGCGCGGCTAGGTCAGTCACTCGCCTCGGCCAAGCCAAGCGCCGGTGTCGTGGATGTGTAGCGCCGATACAGCAGGCCCGCGCCGTACACGCAGCACCCTGAAGCCACCGCAGCCACCGCATTAAAGAACAGGACCGCCATTGCGGTCACCAAAAATGCCGCTGCATCCGCCCGGCGCATCTTTGGCAACCGCCGCCATGTGCTCCAGTCGAGCAGACAGAGGCCCATCCACGCGGTCACACCCGCTAGCGCCGGAATCGGAATGTGCGAGACGAAGCCGGCTCCCATCCAAAGGAAGGCCACTAGAAACCCGGCGTGAGCGAGGTTCGAGACGCGCGAAGTCGCTCCGCAGCGAACACTCGCCAGGCTCCGCGCCGGAATGCCCGCGCTCGGTGGAGCACCAAAGGCACCCGCCACCATGTTTGCTAACCCGTACGCTCCCAATTCAATATCCGCGTCCTGACGGCGGCTGTGTTCGTGCCTTCCGCGGAAGTGCTCGACCACGCGCGAAGTGATCAGCAAATTGACGCCCGTCACCACCGCCAGTCCGAACGCCGACGGCAGTACGGTAAAGACTTCGCCCGCAGCCCACGAGAAGCCCGTCAACGGAGGCAGCGCGAACGGCAGCGCGCCCACTTCCGCCTGGTGGAGCGGAAACAACCGCGCGATGCAGACCGCTGCAACCACGCCAATCAATGGCGCGGGCAACTTGTGCGACACCATGGAGGAAAGCGTCGCCGCAAAGACCACCAAAACACCTAAAACCAAAGGAGCCCACTGCGCGTCACCCAGCCTCGCGAGTGTGGCGAATAACTGCTCCGCCGTACTGGCGGCGTTCCTGGTAGCCGGACCCGCGACGCCGAAGATCGTGTCCAGTTGCGAAATCACCATCATGGCGCCGATGCCGCAAGAAAAGCCGGACACAACGGCGACCGGAACCTTCTGCACGTAGCGTCCAAGACGCAAAGCGCCAAACGCCAGCAGAAACATGGACGCGACGATCGAAACCTTGGCCGCTCCTGCGATTCCCTGATTTCGCGCGGCTAGAGCAATGAACGGTACCGTCGCGCTGGCGGTGCCGCCGATCAATACCGGATTGCGCCCGAGCAGTGCCGTGATCGGAGCCGTCAGAATCGACGTAAAGATACCCAGCACCGGCGGCAGCCCCATGAGCGACGCCATCGCCAAGCCGTACGGCAGGGCAATGAGAGCGGCAATGAAGCCGCCGGACAGGTCGCCCGGCAGCTGCTTTAGCGTGTAGCGCGGCAAGAATCTGGTTCCGTGCCGTTTAGCCGTTGGCCATCACTTTGAGGAACGCCGTCTTGAACTTCGCCATCTCCTCTTTCGTGCCGACAGAGACGCGAACATGCGTCGGCCAAGCCTGCCAGACGCGTCCGATGTAGACCTTTTCCTGCCGCATCGCGGCAACCACTTCGTTACCTGGCCGCTTGGTGTCGACCATGAACTTGTTGCTCACCGACGGCACGTAAGAGAAGTTGTTCTTCTCAAGGAAAGCGAACGTATCGTTGCGGATGTCGGCAATGATCTTCTTGCGCTCCGGAACCAATGAAGCGACCTTGAGGCTGGCGTTCGCGCCGACCATTCCGGTGACCGGAAGCGCCCCAGCGTTGTATTTCGTCATCTGCTTCAGCAGGTCCGGCCGCGCGAAGGCTGCTCCGGCCCGAAGGCCGGCCATACCGTAGATCTTCGAGAAGGTCCGCAGGATGATGACGTCTTTGTCTTTGGCTACCAGGTCCGACCCCGGTTGCGCGCCCGCCAAGTGAATGTAGGCTTCGTCGAGCAGCAGGATCGAACCTGCCGGTTTGTTGGCGACCAGCCATTCGATGTCTTCCCGCGAGGTCAGCGTTCCGGACGGATTGTTCGGGTTGCAGATATAGATGACGCCCGCGTTCGGGTCCGCCGCGGCCATCGCGCGGACATCATGCGAATAGTCTTTTTTCAACGCAACCGGAATCACTTTCGCGCCGACGAACCGTGCAGCGCCCGCGCCGGACTCATATCCGGGGTCGCCCATTACGAAACTCTTGGTCGGCGACGTGAACGCCATCACCGCGTGATGCAGCGGGAGGCTCGATCCGGCGTAGGGCTGGACGTAATCCGGATTCAGGCCCTCCTGCGACGCGAGGGTCTCTTTCAGGTTGAACGTCTCTTCGTACATGTACCGGCCGCCACCCTTGATGACCTTGTACATTGCTTCGCACGCCTCAGGACACGGCCCCAGCGGATTTTCGTTCGCATTGATCTTGACCGCGTCTGCCGGCATACCCCTGACCATCGAGAGCTGCGCCATGGCGGATTCATTGTAGAAAGGGAGCGTCCCCGCAGCGCCGATCAGCGAAGCGAGTTTCCCGAAATGGCGCCGCGAAAAACCACGGCTGAGAAAATCTTTTTCTAAGGAAGAGGTCAAAGGCATTGGGTCGATCTCCTTGGTACGGCTGATTTACCGCTCACGGAGCTCGACACGGGGAGCATGGCGAGGCGATCGACAGGGATGCCTCGATCCCTGGAGCATATCGTTCTTCGGTCAACCTGTCTAATCAATTATTTTGATGGACCGTGCGCTGTCAGGGCGGACGGTCGCGCGGAAGGATAGGGATTTCCGATGCCGTGCTGAGATAATACGGACTCGAACTCATGAATGTGAGCCACGCCCCAGCTCTTTCTCTCGAAACCGCGAGGTCGATCCTGTCCGAACTCTACGGACTCGATGGCGCGGTGTCGCCCCTGCCCAGCGAACGCGACCAGAATTTTCGCGTCCTGGCATCCGACGGTCGCGGGTACGTGCTGAAGGTGGCGAACCCTGCGGAAACCCTTCCGATGCTCGAAGCAGAGAACGCTGCCCTCATGAGAGGCGCTGCTGTAGGCATCTGTCCGAGTCTGATTCCCGCCGTGGACGGAAGCCTCATCGCGGAGTCCGCCGGGCACAAGATCCGGCTAGTCACGCTTCTTTCCGGAACGGCTTTGGGCTTCCTGCAGTACCAGAGCCCGTCGCTCCTTGCCGACCTCGGCTCCACGCTGGGAAAACTCAGCGCCGCGCTCACCGGCTTCGATCACCCGGCGGTCCATCGCGACTTCCATTGGGATCTCGCCAACGCGGAGCGCATCATTGCGGAGCATCTTCCGAAAGTCGCGGATGCGACCACCAGAAAGCAGGTCGAGGTTCTGCTCGGCGTTTACCGACTGCATGCCGCGCCGCTACTTGCCGGGCTCCGCAAGAGTGTCGTTCACAACGACGCCAACGACTTCAACGTGATCGTGGACCCGGACAGCGAGCGGATCTCCGGCATCATCGATTTTGGCGACATGGTGTTCACGCACACAGTGAACGAACTCGCCATCGCCATCGCCTACGTCGCGCTTGGCAAGGACGATCCGCTGGGTGCTATGTGTCAGGTGGCCCGCGCCTACCACCGCGAGTTTTCGCTGCTCGAACCTGAAATCGAGGCGCTATTCAGCCTTGCCTGCATTCGTCTCTGCATGAGCGCCTGTCTGGCGGCGAAGCAACAGGCCGAACGCCCTGGCGACGCGTATCTCGCGATCAGCCAGAAGCCTCTCGAAGCAACTTTGCCGAAGCTGACGGCGATTCACCCGCGCCTCGCGTACTATGCGTTTCGTGAGGCATGCGGATTGGCTCCGGTCCCGCACAGCCCTTCCGTCGTCGAATGGTTGCGGCAGCAGGATTTTGCCTCCGTCATCGAAGGTGTGGATCTGCGCGCCGACGCAATCGCGCATCTGGACTTGAGCGTAGGCAGCCATCTGGTCAGCGGCGATCCGCGCCAGAACGCTCCCGAACCCCTCTTCGCAAGGCTCTTCGCGGAGGTTCGCGCCGCCGGAGCGGTGCTCGGCGCAGGCGGCTACGACGAGGCGCGCGCTCTCTACGCCGCGCCCGAGTTCCTCGAACGCGCGCCGCTCGACGAAACTCGCAGCATCCACCTCGGCGTTGACCTGACCGCCGCCGCGGGAACCGGAATCTGCGCCGTCGCCGACGGAGTGGTTCACGGCTTCGAAGACGCCAACCGGTTCCTCGATTACGGTCCGGTCGTTGTCATCCGCCACGACACACTGACGGAACCGTACTTTACGCTCTACGGCCATCTCTCGCGCCAATCGCTCGACGGCCTGCGGATCGGCCAGCCCATTCTCAAGGGCGAGTCATTCGCCGCCATTGGCAATGCCGACGAGAACGGCGGGTGGTGGCCGCACCTGCATTTCCAGATCATCACCGACATGCTGGACGTCGCGTGTAACTTCAACGGTTGCGCCCTCCCCCGGCAGCGTGAAGTCTGGAAGAGCATCTGCCCTGACCCGAATCTTGTACTCCGTATCCCGGCGCTCGAAGCCACCACGGCGCCTTCGAAAATCGACCTTCTGCGCCGTCGCACCGCGCGGATCGGCTCGAACCTCAGCATCTCCTACAGCCGAAATCCCATCGAGGCGGTGCGCGGCTGGATGCAGTATGTCTACGACGCCGACGGCCGCAAG
>JBDTTK010000311.1:0-5666 GCA_039930685.1 Bryobacteraceae bacterium
GGTCCGGCGCAGCAGGCCCGCTTCCCCGAGGTCGACACGGCGTCGGAAGTGATAGTCTACTGCGGCAGCGGCGTCAGCGCCGCCGGCGACCTCCTCGCCCTCGAACTGGCGGGAGTGAAGGGCGCGAAGTTGTACGCGGGTAGCTGGTCGGACTGGCTCAGCGATCCCGACAGGCCCATCGAAACCGGGCCGGGCGAAGGCCGCACTTAGCTCCGGACTATTTGGCGTCGTCGGCCAGCGCCGCGATCGGCGGAACCGGTGTATCCGGCCCGATGGGCGGCTTCCGTTTGTGCCAATCGGTGGCCTGCTCGAAGGCGCGCGCGAGCGCCAGCACTTTGCCCTCGCTGAAACGTGGTCCGGCGATCATCAGACCCACCGGAAGTCCGGCGCTCGTGAAGCCGCAGGGCACGGAGATTGCAGGAATCCCGTACAGGTTGAACTGGCCGGTATTCTCGAGCTCCGGATTACGTGGCGTTCGTTCTGTTTCCCGCTTAATGGACGCGTCGACCGTGCGTGGCGTATGACGCCGCGTCGGCAGCACGACCAGGTCGAACTGCGTGAACGCATCGTCAATCGTACGCCGCAGCAAGTCGAGCTTCCATCTGGATCGGACATATTCGGGAGCCTTGGCATTCGCGCCGCGTTCTAGAGACTGACGTGTCGGAATCATGTAGCGCCCGGCGCCTTTAGTGAAGTACTCCTCGTGATAGGCATACGTCTCACCGTTCAATGCGATGTCGCGCGTCGACGGCAAGACCGTGTCCCGCATCCCCGCCGTTAATTTGGCCAGAACTCTGAGCGCACCTTCGATCGCCTTTTCAACGTCTGCATCCAGGTGATCGAAGAAGGGCGCCCGCGGAATGCCGAGGCGGAATCCGGAGACCGGTTGGCGCGCCGCGGCGACGTAATCTTCCCTGGCATGTTCCACGCTCGCGATATCCAGCCGGTCGTAGCCGGTCAGGATGTTGAGCATCGCCGCCGCATCGTCAACGGTGCGCGTCATCGGACCGCAGTGATCGAGCGAAACCACCAGCGGAATGATGCCGCGGATGGACACAAGGCCGTAGGTCGGCTTCAACCCGACAATTGAACAATACGAAGCAGGCGTCCGGATCGACCCTCCCGTGTCGGTGCCAAGGGCTCCGAAGCATTGGCCCGTTGAAACAGCCGCGGCCGAACCGCCCGAAGATCCGCCCGGATTTCGGTCGAGCGCCCACGGATTGCGTACCGGTCCGTAATAGCTGGTAGCGGACGTGCCACCGAAGGCGAACTCGTGGAGGTTCAGCTTGCCGATCGTGATGGCGCCCGCGGCTTTCAATTTGCGCGCAACCTCTGCGTCTTCGACGGGGACGCGGTCGTCGAAGACGGCCGACGCCGCTGTAGTGCGGATGCCCGCTGTGTCGATGTTGTCCTTCAGGCCGATCGGGATTCCGTGCAGCGGAGAGCGGAGGCGCCCGGCTTTCTGCTCGGCGTCCAGTTCGCGTGCCTGCGCGAGAGCCTGCTCCCGAAGCACAGTAATGAAGCAGTTGACCTTCGGATTGTAGGTTTCGATGCGCGCCAGGCAGGCCTGGACCAGTTCGGTGGGCGTAACCGTCCGCGCGAGGACGCGCGCAGCGGCTTCAGTAAGTGACAAGCTAGCCAGTTCGACGGAGGACTGGCCGCGGGCAGCCGCGCCCGCGAGGGCGCCGGCGGCAGTGAGCGCAAAACCGCGGCGGGTGATCTGGTGCATAGGGACAATAGGATAGTACGGCGACCGGGTGACGAATGCCGAGCGATTCCAAGCGCCCTAGGTGCGCGCCGCTGATCGGTTCTGCCGATGATGCAGAGCGACGTCTTCTGGCTGGAATCCGAGTCGCCTGAACGATATGATTGAACCCTTAGGAAACTGCCATCTGAATGACCTATCAATCTATCCTTCGATCATCTAAAATCGCGCTCGTCTGCGGCGCGACGCTGTTCGGCGCCATGGCGGCGGAGCCCGTTGTCGTCGTCGTGAATTCCGGAGACTCGACCGCGTCTGTGTACCATGTTGCTCGCATCACCAATGGCGATGCGAACCTGAAGCTCGCCAAGACCTTGCCCACCGGCAAGACGCCGAATGAGGTTTGTATCTCGCCCTCGGGCAGCCGGGCATACGTGTCCAATCGAGGCGAGAGCTCGATTACCGTTCTGGACCTGGAGAAGCTGACCGTCGCGTCCACGATTACCGAGCCGGGGTTGAAGAATCCGGACGGGTGTCTCGTCACTTCCGATGGCAGCAGTCTCTATGTGACCGCGGTGGGCGCCGACTCCGTCTTTCAGTTTTCCACGGCCGACCACCATAAGGTCCGAGAGATCAAGGTCGGCAAGGAACCGCGCCGGTTGGTTTTCTCACCGGATGGCGCGCGGTTGTACGTGAGCAATGGCGAGGAGCGATTTGTGAGTGTCATCGACGTGAAATCCGGTACTGTCACGGCAAAAATTCCGGCCGGGCGCGATAACCGGGCGATGATCTTCACTCCGGATGGAAAGTATCTGGTGATTGCAAACGTAAGCGACGACACTGTGCAATTCGTAAAGGCGGGCGAGACAGAGACGGAATTCACCATGGGAGTTCCGAGGTCTCCACAAAGGCTACTGGCGATCCCGGAGAAGCAGGTCTTGTTTGCGCTCGGCCGGTTTGACAAAGTGATTTCGTTCCTCGATTTGCGGCCTCTCAATGCGTTCGGCCGATACTTCGGGTCGATTTCGGTTGGGGGCGGTCCGTGGGGCATGGCGAGGAGCGCCGATGGCGAAACCGTATACGTCACCAACACGAGCGACGACACGATCTCGTTCGTCGATCTGCGCATGATGCGTGTGACGCATACGATCAAGACGGGGAAGGGCCCGCTCGGAATTGCTGCCCACTAGACGCGCTGGATGACCCTCGGGGCACTTGCGATCTGAGAACGGACCTGAAACGATGGAACCCATGAATGGAACTAGAAGAGCCTTTATCGGCACGGTAGCCGGCGGCGCGGTCGCGCTTGCCGCCAGCAAGGTCGCCGGGCGCACCGAGCCGCAGTTCTATGTGGCGGCATTGACGATGCTCGATCGGACCGGCAAGTTCGACGACGCGCTGAACAAGGACTATCTGACGTTCCTCGCCAAGGGCGGCGCCGACGGTGTCCTGGGATTGGGGACGACCGGCGAGTTTCCCTCGTTCTCGATCCGCGAGCGCAAACAGGTGCTTGAGAGCATCATGAAGCACAAGGGCAAGCTCTCGGTGATCGCGCACGTTGGCACATCGAATGTCCCCGAAACGATCGAGTTGCTCGAACATGCCACGCACCTCGGCGTCGAGAAAGCGCTGGTGATTCCGCCGTACTATTTCAAGAATCCCTCCGTCGAAGCGCTCGCCTTGTTCTACGAGCCGATTTTGAAAGCCGCGAAGATTCCGGTGATGCTCTACAACATTCCGCAGATGAGCGGCGCGGCGATTACCCCCGAACTGCTGCGGCGGTTATCGAGCTTCGAGCGGCTGCACGGCATCAAAGACTCATTCAGCAAGGCCGACGTGATGACATCCTTCATCAAGGAGTTCCCGAAGCTGAAGGTCATCACGGGAGTACCGGGCAACATCGAGACGAACCTGAAGGAAGGCGGCGCGGGCACCATCACGGGAAACGGTAGCGTCTTCGTGCGCGAGACCGCGGCGATCTTCGCGGCGCACCGCAGCGGCGGCGATGTTCACGCGGCGCAGATGAAGTTCAACGAAACGGCCAAGTCGATGGGGGGCTACGACAGCATTCCCGGATCGAAATTCGTGATGTCGCTCATGGGAATGCGAGAGAGTCCGACGCGGCCTCCTCTCTTGGATTTGACCGACGAGAAGAAACGCGAAGCGGTGGAGAAGTTTAAGCGGAAGGGCTGACGCCAGCTGCTACTCTCCCTGGTTCGTCACGCCCGTTCCGCCGAACTGGCGGAACGGATCCAGTTCCCAAGAATTCGTGATGCTGGCTGATGTCTAATCCGATTGGCTGGCACGAGGCCTACCTGAAATTGTTCGATGAAGCCGGACCCGCGTTCCGCGACGAAGTACACTTCCTCGCGGAGGCTCGCCCGCTAGGCTTCGAGCAATCCATATTACGCCGGAGGACGCCATCCAAACCCGCCGCGAACTGATTACACGAACGCTCGCCGCCGCCGCCGCAGCCGGGGCGCCTGACATGATTGCCGCCAAGGCTCCGCAGCCGACTACAAAGGTCAACTTCGATGTGCCGCGGCATGCGTGCGATTGCCACACGCACATGTTCGGCGATCCGAAGCAGTTTCCGTTTTCTCCAACTCGTTCCTACACGCCGGAACTCGCGCTGCCGGCCGAAATGCTCGCTGTTCATCGCGCACTCCATATCGAACGCGTCGTCGTTGTCACGCCGAGCGTGTATGGCACCGACAACTCGGCGACCCTGCACGCGATCAAGGCGCTCGGCCGGACTGCCCGGGGCGTTGCGGTGATCGACGACCGCATCACGGACCGCGATCTCGACGCCCTGGCCCGCGCGGGGATTCGCGGAGTCCGGATCAACGTAGCCACCGCCGGTCCGACGGATCCGGCAGCAGTCCGGCGACGCTTCGAAGCCACTGCCGGACGCTTGAAGGGGCGCAACTGGCACATCCAGATTTACACGAACGCCGCGGCGATTCCGGCGATCAAGGACGCGGTGTTGGACTCGCCTTTGCCCGTCGTCTTCGATCACTTCGGAGGCGCGCAAGCCGCCCTCGGAATTACGCAGCCGGGTTTTACGGAGCTTATCGAACTGGTCCGCTCCGGCAAAGCCTACGTGAAGATCTCCGGAGCCTACCGCGCTTCCACTCGGGCTCCCGGCTACCCGGACGTCGCGCCTTTGGCGAAGGCGCTGATTGCCGCCAACCAGGATCGAATCCTCTGGGGTACGGACTGGCCCCACCCGGACTCATCCCGCCGCCCCGCGGGCGAGATCGCCCCATTCCTGCCGATCGACGACGGATATCTTCTCAATGAACTCCCTTTGTGGGCGCCGGACGCTGCCCTCCGGGAGACGATACTGGTGCGCAATCCAGCTCGTCTCTACGAATTCTGATCAGCGGCCAACCGGTTCGTGCAAAACGAAGCCAAATCCGCAGAAGCCGTTTATTAAGTGTCTGTTACGCGATAGAGCTGCCCGCGTGGCGCGAACCGGTGGTCGCCAATTTGCGAAACGAAGCCAAATCTGACCAAGCCGCCTCTTTGAGCACCGCAACCAGGAACATGAGCGATGAGCTCAATCTAAGCTCTGCGAAACGAAGCCAGAATCCGCCGACTTCGTTTGGCTTCGGTGTTTTCACAAAACGAAGCCAGATGCACCGGCAACCGCGTCTATCGTCGATCCTTTGGCAGGGATTTCTGTCACCATGCAATCGAGCGTTTGCACTCCATACCTTCGCGTATTCGTCCGGTGGAGTTTTACCACGGATCGATGGCAGCGGGAGTTCCGGCTTGGCGGTAAGCAGTTCGCTAGGACGGGATTAGGCGACGCGCAGCCCGTGTGATGGCGTGTTCGACTCGACTCGGATGCGGCGGCACGCCTGAGGCTGATCCAGTATCATGCACGGATGGCCGCCGTCTTTCTGCTGTTGTTGTTGACGCCCGTCCTCTCGGCGCAGTGGTATCAGAGCGATTTCCC
>JBDTTK010000312.1:0-5647 GCA_039930685.1 Bryobacteraceae bacterium
CTGTTCCGCCGAGGCGTCAACGGCGTCGAGTATGGCGCGGACGAACGCCTTCACGTCGCCTCGTGGAGCGAGCCAGCCATTCACGTCAGGTGTAATCCACTCGCGATTGCTGGGCCGGTCGGCGGCGATCACCGGCAGGCCGGTCGCCAGCGCCTCGAGCAGCGAGATGCTGGATCCGTCGACCGGAGTACCGGAGATGTAGAGGTCGGCGGCGGCGAGGTAGAGCGGCAGTTCGTTCTCGGGCACGCGGCCCGGCATCATGACGGCATGGCTCAAATTGTTGTTCGCCACAAATCTGCGGATCTTTGGAGCGAGGCTTCCTCCACCGCATAGCGTCAGGCACAACTGAGGCGCTTTCTGCCGCGCGACGGCAAACGCCGTCAGGACAGTCTCGACTCCGTAGCCGGGCTCCCATGCGCGCGTCGACACGATCTGCATCACCTGCGGACGCACCAGCGCGGGCGTAAACCGCGTCAGTTCCACGCCCCATGGAAATCTGGCAATCCGGCTTGGATCGATTCTCGATACGCTTCGGGCGACTGCCACGCCCTCCTCGGAATCGCAGAAGATTGCGTCGGCACGATCGAGAACAAAGCGAATCTGTTGCAACTCCGCTTCGGTAGCGGAGAGCAAGTCCGACCCCCAACTGATGGCGGCGAGCGGCCTGACGCCGGCCTTCGCTGCCAGGTATGCAATGTCCAGCAGAGGTCCGGCCTGCGTGATCTCAGGCTGAAACACCCGCGAGGCTTCCTCGATCGTGCCCTTCAGCTCAACGACGCCTTCGGGTATCGGCGGGCCATCCGGCGCGGGCGCCTCCAGGCGTAAAAATCCGGTGTCGTGACCGTGGTGGCGCAATGCCGAAAGAAACCGACGGTCGTGCGAAGTGTATCCGCGGCTAAAGTAGAGAACCCGCATGGGCCTCCTCTTTCACGGGTGAGAGCGCGGAGGCGCGAAAGCAATCGCCCGCTTCGACATTCGCGGTCAGAGTCCGCCCCAGCAGGTTGCCGATCTCATAAGGGAGAAGGGCGCCAGGAGGCGCAGGCCGCAGCACGTCAATCATGTCGCGAGTGATGATCTCGCCCGCCGCAAGATTCCGGCTCGCGCGGAGGGAACGCCGCTGAACCACGACGGTATCCCGTTCGTTCTCCGCCATGAACTTCTCACAGCTACCGAGAGCGGCTTCCAGTTCGCGCGTGCGGTCGACCATGTCGCGCCAAGTTGCCGGCGTCATCGAGAATCCGTGATCCGGGCCTTCGCGCGCGGGATCGTCGGTGAAGTGCTTTTCAATCACGCGGGCGCCCAGTGCAACCGCGCCGAGCACGGTCGCGTGCCCCGAGGTGTGATCGGAAAGGCCGAGGATGGCGTGGGGATACGCACTGGCGAATGTCCGCAGAACATTCAGATGGATATGCCGGAAGTTCTCATCGCTGCCCGTATAGTTCGTATTGCACTGCAGAAGCGCCACACCCCGAGCCTTCGCCAGGAGAATCCGCATCGCGCGATCGACATCTTCGAAATGTGAGGCACCGGCAGCGATCAGAACGGGCTTGCCCTTGGACGCGACTTTCTCCAGCATCTCCGGCCAGGTGATGTCGCCGGAGCCGATCTTGTATGCGGGCACGAATGGGTCGAGCATGTCCACCGCCTCGAGGTCGTAGGGCGTCGACAGATAATCGATACCGGCATCCCGGCACTCGCGCGCCAGCGATTCGGTCCATTGCCAGGGGAGCGACGCATCCTCGTAGACCTCGAACACGGACTTTCGCCACGACGCCTGATGAGATCTCTGAGTCCCCATCGCCTCGAATCCGTGCCGGCTGACAATCTTCGAGGCGCGAAAGTTCTGAAACTTGGCGGCGTTCGCGCCGGCTTCGGCCGCGAGCCGGATCAGGGTTCGCGCCCGTTGGAGCGAACCATCGTGATTCGCGGAAATGTCGGCAATGAAATAGGCGGGCGCGTCGCCTCCGAGGCGTCGGCGGGCGATGAAGAAGCCCGAATCAGACATGCACAAGCTCCCTGGAGGCGCGCAAAACGCGAAAGCGGCGGAGTCCGTCATCAAGCCCCGGAAGCCGCGCGCCCAGCGTCCGGCAGACTTTGCCCACGTCGAGCGAGGTGTCAAGGGGCCGGGGGGCACGGAGCTTGGCTCCCGCCAGCTTGGCCGGAAGAATCTCACTCGCGTCGAAGCCGAAGGTTTCCGCTACGCGCGTCGCGAACTCGTACTTGGACCCGGACCATGAGCCCGCCATGTGCAGCAGTCCGCTGTGCCCCTCGCGCAGGAGTTCGAGAATCGGTGCCGCAAGATGATTGGCGAGAATTGGGGAGAAGCGAACGTCGGTGAATCCGGGCACTTCGAGTCCCGCATCCAGCCGTTCCAGAATCCATTCGGCGAGACTTGGCTTTGGCCGGCTGCGCGCGTGCCGGTTCCAGCCGTAAATGTTGGTGCGAAGAATCAAGGCGTCCGGGCATTCGCGCAGTACTGCCTTCTCGCCTTCCAGCTTGCTGCGGGCATAGGCGTTGAGCGGTCGAGGGGTGTCTTCTTCCTTCCAGCCGCCGCGTGAGCCGTCAAAGACCGAATCGGTCGAGATGTAGGCGAATCGCGCACGCGCCACTTCGGCACAGGCCGCGAGTTGGCGCGAGATCTCGACATTGACCAGCCACGCTTCCTCGGCGTTCGTCTCGCAGCGATCAACGTCGGTGAGCGCGGCGCAATGGACCACCGCCGACGGACGATGTCGGGCGAAGATGTCCTCGACGATTCGCGGATCCCGCAGATCGCCGTCTGCCTTGCCGAACAGTGCAGCGATCGGGACTTGCATGGACTCGTACTCGGTTGCAAGCGCTCCGCCAAGCAGACCGCTCGCGCCGGTAATGAGGATGGGCCTTTGCTTCATCGTCCAACCGGCTCCGGCTCATTGGACGTGGCTATCGGCTCGCCGGTCAGTCGGCACAGGTCTTCCACCGACAGCCATTCAGTGTTGCTATCGGACGCATATTGGTAGCCATCGAGAATCTCGCGGCCGTCCGGCCAGTGATCGGGCTTCCACCAGGGAAAGTTCGGCCGGATTACAAACATGTCATCGAGTTCGAGTGCCTGCCGAGCCTCATCTTCCGAGAGCAGAACTTCGTGGATCTTCTCACCGGGGCGGATCCCGACTTCCCGGATTTGGCAATCCGGCGCGAGAGCGTTCGCCAAGTGGAGAATGCTCATGCTGGGTATCTTCGGAATGAAGACCTCGCCGCCGTGCATCTTTTCGATGGCCTGAATCACGAACCGGACTCCCTGCTCGAGAGTCAGCCAAAAGCGCGTCATCCGCGGGTCCGTGACGGTGATCGACCCCGAATGCCGTTGATCTCGGAACAGCGGCACCACGCTGCCGCGGCTGCCGACGACGTTGCCATACCGCACGCACGCAAAACGAGTCGGGCCCGCCCCCGCATAGGCATTTGCCTGCACGAACAGCTTTTCGCTCACCAGCTTGGTCGCGCCGTATAGGTTGACCGGATTTACCGCTTTGTCCGTGGACAAGGCCAGGACGCGCTGGACGCCGGCGTCCAGGGCCGCTTCGATAATGTTTCGCGCGCCCATGACGTTTGTCAGGACTGCCTCGATCGGGTTGTATTCGCAGGCTGGAACCTGCTTCAGCGCGGCGGCATGCACCACGACATCCACGTCGTCGAAGGCTCGGCGCAATCGGGATTCGTCGCGAACGTCGCCGAGGAAGTACCGCAGCGACTCGTGATCGTAGCCGCCGACGCGCATCTCGTACTGCTTCAGCTCGTCGCGCGAGAAGATGATGAGCTTCTTGGGCTGATATTCCTCGATGAGGATTCGCGCAAACTGCTTGCCGAAGGAGCCGGTTCCGCCGGTGACCAGGATGGTGGATTCTTTCCAGTTCATGTTTCGTCTCTCCTGCGCCTATGCTTCCTTCGTTTGGTAATACTTCTGATACTTTCCGTATTGGCCGTAGTAGTAGTAGTTGTTGCTGATGTCCTTGTTCACCTCGTTGAGCGCGACGCCTACTACGTGCGCGCGCAAGCGGCTGAGGGTACGCAGGACGCTGCCGACAGCTTTCCGGTTGGTCTCGCCCGCGCGCGTCACGACGAGCACCCCGTCGACGGCTGTCGCCATTTGGAGCGGCTCCGCGAAACCCAATAGCGGCGGCGCATCGAGGATCACCAAGTCATACTCGGCTGCCGCCTCTTCGAGCAATTCCGTAAGGCCGCGGCCCACCAGGTCGGACGCCCGACGCGAAGGCGGTCCGGCCGGAAGGATGTGGAGTTCAGGCAGGCCGTCGAGTGGGATCAGCGCACTCCTCCAAGGCAGCTCGCCCAGAAGCACGTTGGACAACCCTTGCGCGCCATTGAGTCCGAAGCGCCGGTGGACGCTCGGCCGCCTCAGATCGCCGTCGATAATGAGCGTCTTCTTCCCCTGCTCGGCATGCGCGACCGCGAGGTTTGCGGCCGTAGTCGATTTGCCTTCACCCGGCGACGCGCTGGTGACCAGCAGGGATCGCACGCGGCGGTCCATGTTCGCCAGCAGAATGGAGTTCCGCAGCGTGCGAATCGCTTCTCCATAGCTCGAGATCGCGATGTCTTTCGATTCTCCGGCGCGCATCAGCGCGCTGCCCGCCGGACCATGGGCCGGGGGACCGATTCGATTTCGCCAACCTTTGACGACTGGCAGCGTCCCGATCACAGTCGTCGACAGCGTGCGAGCGACCTGTTCGGGATCGCGAATCGTGTTGTCGAGCAGGTCGGTGACAATCGCAAGACCCATCGCGAGTAACAGCGAGACGATCAGTGCGAGTAGCGCGTTCAGACGCACATTTGGAAATACGGGGTTCAGCGCCGGCCGCGCGTAATCCGCCACGCGGATTCCGGAGTTCTGAAATCCGGCGTTGATGCCCGCTTCCTTGATCTTGCGGATCAATTCTTCGTACAGGTGCTTGTCGGCGTCCGCCTCACGCTTCAGGGACTGATATTCGAAACTGTGGGCGTTCAGGCGATCAAATTCCGCCTTGGTTTCAGTGACTGCCGTCTTTAGCATCGCTTCGCGTTGGGCGGCATCTTTGTATTCGATTTCCACGCGAAGGGCGATGTTGTCGCGGGAACTCCTAACCTGCCGCTCGACTTCGGCCAGTTGGGCCGCGGCCTTCCGGAACTCCGGGTGATTGGCGCCGTAGTGCGCTTTGGTCTCGGCAAACTTTTGCTGGACCTCGTTCAGCCGCTCCGTTAGGCGTTTGAGGGCGTCGCCTTGCGTCGATACTTGCGCGGCCTCGAGCGATCCGGTCTTGGCGGAGTTCCACGCGGTCTCTTTCCGAACCCGGTCCGTCTGCGCATTGGTGTGTTCCTGATTCAGTTGGAGAAGCCGGGCCGAGAGGATGTTGGTCTTCTCCTCCGGACTGATCACGTTCAACTCGCGCTCGAACTGGTTGAGCGCCATGCTGGAGCGCTCCATCTTCGCCTTGAGCTCTTCCAGTTGCTTCTCCATGAAGGTCGATAGGCTTGCCGACGAGCGAATCCGTATGTTGTAGGTGTGCTCGAGATAGGATTCCGCGACGCCGTTCGCAACGTCCGATGCCAGGCCCGGATCCGGCGAGCGGTAGCTGATCAGCAAGAGATACGTATTCGGCGGACGCGTGACGTG
>JBDTTK010000313.1:0-5645 GCA_039930685.1 Bryobacteraceae bacterium
GGCATGCACCTGTGGCAGCGTTTCCGCGAAAGGCAGGATCGTCATATCGACCTGTGTCTCAATGATCTTGGCCGGGTCCATCATGAGCAGATCGCCGGAGAGCACAATGAGATCAGCAAGCTTACCCGCCTCGATTGTGCCCTTCAGCTTCTCCTCGCGTGTGAAGTAAGCCCCGTTCTTCGTGTATGCCGTAATCGCCTGCGCCATCGAAATCCGTTCGCCGGGTCCGTACACCTCGCCGGACATCCCTTTTCGCGTCACGGCCCCGTACAAGCCCACCAGCGGCCCGATCGGCAGGATGTCGCTCGAAAGCGATAGGAAAATCCCATGCCGGATCGGAGTCGCCACCGGATTGTTCCGCTGCAACCGCTCGCCTTCGAGATTCGCCCGGTACCGCCCTTCGAGCGTGTACGTAAAGTTGGGCTGCTGCGCGATCCAAATGTGGTGCGCCGCGATCTTCCGGTACGTCTCCTCCGGCGGATTCATGCTGAAGTGATTCAGATAGTGCCGGTGATCGGCCCGTGGATTCTCATCGAGAACCTTTGCGAGAACGTTAGCCGCCAACTGGATCGCCCCGTCGCCAATCGTATGCATCCCGAGTTGCCACCCGAGCGCGTGCGTCTGTTTGACGATGGCCGCGAATTCGGCTTCCGGCCGCACCAGCTTTCCGCGATAGTCGCCTTGGCCCTTGTACGGCGCAATGGTGTACGCCGCCGGACCCGTAAAGCCTCCGTCGACAAACAACTTGATTGCGCCCAGCCGCAGGAACTCATCGCCATCACCAGTCCGCTTGCCGAATTTCTGGAGCGCCTCGGCGCCGGGCCATCCGATCTGCACGGCGGCCCGAGGCAGTTCGCCCCGATGCGCCGCGTAAATGCTCTGCCATTCCGGCCAGCTCTCGAGCGGCGTACTGGCTTCAATAATGCTGGTGATGCCCTTCGCGAACAAAGCGCGTAATTTCGCCGTCAAAGTCTCGCGGAGTTCGGCGCGGCCCGGCGTCGCGAGATTGCGAGTGAACACATCGTTGCGCTCGCGGACCACGCCTGTCGGCTCTCCGGCGGCGTCGTGTTCGATAGCGCCGCGGTCGGGGTCAGGCGTTGCGCGATCAATCTTCGCGATCTTGAGCGCCAGCGAGTTGCCCACCGAGCTGTGGCCTCCGGCGCGCGTGAGAACAACCGGGTTCGACGGCGCGGCCCCGTCCAGGTCCTGCCGGTTCGGCTTCCGCTTTTCTTCGAGCTGATCCTCTGACCAGCCGTAGCCCGAGACCCACGCGCCCTTCGGTAAGGCTTTCGCTTTCGCCGCGACCCGCGCGCGGATTTCCTGAATGGACTTCACCTCCGACAACTCGACGTAATACGCCGGGTCTCCGTGCATATGGATGTGCGTATCCATAAATCCCGGCTGGACCGTGCGGCCCTTCAAGTCGAGCGTCTTCGCCGCTTTGTATTTCGCAACCAGATCTTCGCCGCCGACGGCCAGGATGCGGTCACCGCGGATGACAACCGCACTGGCTATCGAAAAGTGGTCGTCGACCGTGACCACTTTGGCGTTGTGCAGAATCAGGTCCGCCGGTTGCTGGGCGTAGGCGATCGAGGCGAGAGAAAACAGCAGCAGACGCGTCATGGTCTCTCATCGTAGTCGATGGAGCGGTGCTACGGCGTCGTAGCCGAGGCAGCCTGCAATTGTGCAATCTGGCTCGCCAGTTTTGCCCGGGCGGCGACGGACTCTTTCGTAACCTTCGCCTTGGCGGACTTGGTCGGATCCGCACCGAAATTCTTGTAATACGCGAGGATATTCAGCCGGAGTTCGGGTGTCATTGCTTCGAACTTGTGATCCGCGTGTTTGTCGAGTAACTTCGCGAAGGCCTCGTCCGTGCCTTTATATTTCCCGGATACCGTCGGTCCGCCTGCATCGAAATTCACATTCGGCAGCGTCAGATTGTCAGCGGCGACACTTGCGAGCAAAATCTTATAGCGATCGACCGTGGCGTTGAAGCTCGCCATGAACATCTTTTCTACCTCGGGCGTCGGCGTCGGGATCTTCAGCGCGCTGAACGGTCCCGTCGCGGGCAGCAGCCGGAAGAAGAACGCCATGAGGCGAGTGCAAAGGCCAGGGCGGTGATAGTCGTTTCCCCACTCCTTTTCAAAACTTGCGCGAGAGAGGTTGTAGCGAAACTTCCGGCTGGTGATCCCCGGCGTATGTTTCTGCAACTCATCTTTCTTGAGGCTCCAAGCGACGCGGGTCATGCTCGGAATGATGGAACTTACCGAGTAGCGGTAGGACCCGATGGCGAGTGAGATACTGGTGAAGACGTCTTTCATTTCGACGCCGTACGTGTTCTCGAAGGCGCGCTCGAGAAGCTCCTTAGACACGTGAAAGCCGATGAAATCGTGGTAGCCTTCGGGCGCATAATGGCCGGCTGCGACCTGAAGAACGTCAAAACCGAATTCGGTTCGCACATGCGCCGTGGGATCGTCCCAATATGTGACGTCGCGCCCGAACTTCTGACGCAGCTTCGGATAGAGCAGCGGTACGGCCCGGTTTGTAGCAATCCGGTGGCCCTCCGTATCGGCCGCGTAGTGCTCCAGCGCTCCGACGGCGAACGCGAATTCGTTGAGATCCTTCGCCTCGCGGATTAAGGACACGATGAAGTCGCCGCTCCGGACGTAATGCGTCAGATCGCTGAAAAAACGGCTACTGAACGGGTAGTAGCCCATGTCCTGAATGATACAGCCGCCGTAAGCGTAGGCGTGCGCTTCGAGAAGTTGCTCCGGCGTCGAATTTGGGAACCGCTTCAGCAGTAGCTTCTTCAGGGACGACTCCCAGACGGAGTCGATAATTGCTTCGTGCGTCAGAACCGTATAGCCCGAAGAAAGAGAGGCCGAAAGCATCACTCCGACCGCCATCCGCGCCCAAGGACCGTTCAGCCGAGGATGAAAATGGAACCGGGAGCGGAAGGCGAAGCGAATGCCCATGTTCAAACCATCGCACAGACAGCGGCAGGGTCTCTTATCGCGCTCCAGCCGGTTCGCGGAACTCGCCTAGGGCCCGGGTTGGCCCCGACGGTGTTGGCCCCGACGGATATCGTATTGGCGGGTGTCTGATACCATGTCCGGAGCACGAAGTCGATTCGCTTGAGCGTGCCGGTGTGCGGGAACACCAAATGGAGGAGCTTCAGTGACAAAGATGGAACAGGTGGTAGCAGCTGTCCCCAATCTGTCGGCGGTACGTACCAGCACAGGAGCGTCCTGGCGCTTCGTAACTCCACTGCAACTCAGCAACGGTCTTCGCGCCTTCAACAGCCGTCAATCGTCGGCCGCCGCCGAAGCCAGCTTGGAATTCCTCATCGGTCTCGCCACTCAACTCAATTCGGCCACTCCAAATACCTCTCGCGATGCACAGTTCGCAGAAGCCCGGAGACAAGTCGAGGCAAAGAGGAAAGCACTAGCAGACGCGAGGAGTGCAGGCGGCAAGAACGCGGCGGCGCGGACAGCATTGGCGGCCGCAATTCAAGCGATCGAAACACAAATTCAATCGGCAATAACCTTGGCAGACTTCGTACTGGCCGCTCTGCTGCTGCTGATCCTCACCGACCTGCTCAATCAACTGGCCCGTCTTTGAAGCGGTTACGGAACGCTTCGAGCCGCGGCCGTAAGCAAGCGGCCCGCAATTTCATCAAAAAAATAAGTCAATAAATCTGATATTCTCGGTCTCAGCCGGAATTAGTCAAGCCGTGAGGTGTCGGATGCGTGTTTTGGTTTTCCTCTCTCTTCTGCTGAGCGGCCTGCCCGCGCAGAATACTTCGTCGACGTCTCCCTCGAATACAGCGAGCACCGAAGGCCGCAAGCTGGGCCGCGTCGAAGGCACCGTCGTCAACGCAATCACGAACGCCCCGCTGGCGCGCGCGATGGTAATGCTACAGCCGATGAGCCGGAGCGGGGGCAGTTCCGGCCCAATGATCCTGGCTGATGGTTTCGGCCAGATGGTGCCACAAGATACGCCGATGTCCGGGGCGACGGGGGCGGATGGCAAGTTCGTGATTGAGAATGTGCCCGAAGGAAAGTACGCACCGTTGGCGGCGCGTGCGACCTTCCTCAAGGGTTACTACGCAGGACCCGGTGTGAGGGGGTCAATTGAAATCGCCGCCGGCGCGTCCGTAAAGGACATCACGATCAAGTTGACGCCGCAGAGCGTCATTTCCGGACGGGTAGTCGACGCCGATGGCGAGCCGATCCAGAACGTCATGATCGCTGCGGCCCGGTACAACTACACGAACGGCCAGCGAAACCTGATGCCATTTGGAACCGCGCAGTCGAACGATCTGGGGGAATATCGGATCTCCAGTCTTCAGCCAGGAAAGTATTTTCTGGCCGCAGTGCCGGGACTTCGATCGACAACTGCGGGGCCGTCGGGATCTCGCGAAGCGATTCCGCTGACATATTATCCGAATGCGTTTGAAATCACGGGTGCGACGCAAGTAATGGTTGATCCCGGCGGTGACGTCCACGGAATGGATTTCCGGCTGACCAGGCAGCCGGCTGTCATCGTGTCGGGAAAGGT
This sequence comes from Bryobacteraceae bacterium, assembly GCA_039930685.1. GTDB lineage: Bacteria > Acidobacteriota > Terriglobia > Bryobacterales > Bryobacteraceae > JBBQWZ01. The sequence continues at coordinate 4,561 of JBDTTK010000313.1, forward strand.
GGCGGGTCTGCCCGAGGGCGCAATGCCGTCGGCGAACCTGGTCCCCGATCAATCGCTCGGAATGTTGGGAAGGATGGTTCCGCACCTCATCCCGGTCCGGAATGGAACGTTTGCCATTCCGGGCGTGCTGCCGGGCTCCTACGAATTGCAGATCGACATGCGTACATCGAAGTCGCCGATCCCTTTGTACGGACGGCTCCACGTGGAAGTTGGTAAAGAGGACGTAAAGGGCCTGAATATCGCGGTGGAGCCAGGCGCTGTCGTGACCGGGTCGCTCCGCGTCGAGGGCGGGGAACTGAGAATACCCGTGTCCGCGATTCAAATCATGCTGCGAAGGCCGGACGGGGTGATAGTTCAGCCGGCAACTCCTGAAAAGGATCTAACTTTTCAGATTTCATCGGTTCCGCCCGGGAAGTACTCGCCGCAACTGTTCACGCCGGAAGGGTTCTACATCAAGTCGATCAAAGTCGACGACCGCCAGAGCGAAGAGGTCGACGCGATTCCGCAGGCGCACATCAAGGTAGACATCGTACTGGCGGCGGGCGGCGGCGTTGTCACCGGGACCGTTGAGGGCCCGGACGGAAAGCCCGCCGCAGGAGCGTTTGTCACTACACATTGGGCCGACGGCGCGACCTCTCGGCCGGACCGCGAGAAGATAGCGATCTCCGACGCAAAGGGCGCGTTCAAGCTCCAGAACCTGCCGCCGGGAACCTATCGCGTGTTCGCGTGGGACGACGGAAGAACCGGAGAATGGCGGTCCGCTGAGCTCCGCAAAGAATTCGAGGGCAAGTCGGCCACCGTGAAACTGACCGAAACGGGCAACGAGTCGGTGACGCTCAAAGTGATCCCGGTCCCCCAAACCAACTAGACCATTTGCAATGGTTTCGTAGTCCGGCGAATCGCTTGGAGGCGCGCACGGAGCGGGACGAAGTCCCGCGTAGTAAGCGCCCATCTGGGCGAGAGTCGGCGTGAAAACCGAGGCGCGACCGTTAGTGAGGGGACCCGCCAGTTTTCACACAGACTGGTCAGCGAGCGGCCCATCCCAACGCAAACCGCGGCAAAAACCGTGCCTGACTCAATTTCGG
>JBDTTK010000314.1:0-5638 GCA_039930685.1 Bryobacteraceae bacterium
CGCTACCACAGCGGCGTTCTTGCGGAACGTGAAATACAGCCGCCTGAGAATAGATACGCGAGACCCATGGTCCATTCGGCTCAAGGGCGTTTTTTTCCGGCACCGACGGTGCGTTTCTAGGTTATTCGCCTGAGCCGATCCACGCGGTTCGCCACAGCATTACGGGATTCGCCACAATCGGGGCTCGATTTGGCCCAAACAATTCAGACTGGTCTTGTAACTGGCACTCAAATTCAAGAATCAGGGGTGAAACGAATGCGGATAGGGATGAGCGTCGCGGTTTTGATCGCGGGATTGGTCTTTGCAGCCTCGCCAGCGCGGAGCGCATCGATCTACTCGATCGACGACGGCGTGGGCGAGTCCGGTATTGGTGGGTTCCAATCGATTGACGTCTTCCTGAATAGCTTCCAGTCGGTCTCCGGCGCCGATCGCATCACCGCGGTCCGGATCGCATTTGGCGACTTTACACACACTCTTCCAACCAATGGAACTGCAATCACCGCCGCCCTCTATACGGATCCGAACAACGATGGCAACCCGCTGGACGCCGTCCTGGTGAGTTCGGTAAACGGTGTCGTGGCAAATAGCAACACGGATACGTTTGTCGAATACGTCTTTCCGTCCGGCGTCACCATCCCGATTGGCAATTGGTTCTTCATTGGTTTCACCATCCAGAATCTGACCGGCAACAACCTCGGCGCCGAGCGCGATACAAGCTCCAGTGCCGGACGAAGCTGGGACGCGCGCTGGTTCACCGCCGTGAGTTTTTCGCTTGCCGATCTGAGCAACTCGACTCTAAATAACCTCGATTCCTTTTTCGGGGCAGGGCAGGGCGGCAATCTCATGATCCGAGCCGTCGGCGAGGATTCCGGAGCCGTGGGCGACGTGCCGGAACCCGCGACCATCTGGCTCGGCGGTGCCGGACTTGGGCTTCTCGCGGCATTCGCGCGAAAGCGCAAGTCCGCCTAGCAAACTCCGCAGGGAATCCTCCGAGAAACCGCGAACAAAGTGAGCGGTTAACGCCGTCGGGCGCGCTCAAGCGGGATCGCGATGCTACCCTGATTCCGTGCACGCGGTGCCGCAGGCCGGACTGGACCGCATGGAACTCCTCGAACGCGCCTTCGCGCGCAATCTGATGGATTACGCCGATGCGTTCCGCGCTCTCGGCCACACGGAGTCGCAAACCATTCCGTGCGCCGGCGGCATCGCCGCGTTCGCGGGCTTCGACTCTCCGCTGAGCGCCATCAAAGGGGCCGGCCCCGAAATCTCAGATCGTGACATCGAAGACGCCTGCGCCTTCTTCCGCCGGTGCGGAGCGGACCGCGTCACGTTCGAGGCCGCTCCGTGGCTCTCGTCGTCCTCCTATACCCGCCTCGCGGAACACGGCTTCGCTCCAGCCGACACGGAAGCGGTCGTTGTCGCAGACGTCACGACAGCCTCTAAACCCGCACCGGATCCCCGGTTTGAAGTCCGCGAAATTGACGCGGACCGCTGGGCCGATCTGATGCTCGAAGCCTGGGAGTTTCCGCCGACGCCGTCTTGGCAAATCCTCGCCCGCGGAATTACCGTCATCCCGCAATCCACGACGCTCGGTGTGTTCGATTCCGCCGGCCGCCCGCTCGGCTGCGCCGCCATCGCGCCTGCCAATGGAATCGCCATCTTTGGCTCCGACGCGACCTTGGCATCAGCACGCGGACAAGGCGTGCAGACGGCGGCGATTCATGATCGCCTCCGGCGTTGCTCCGCCGCCGGTCTTCGGATCGCCATGGCTGAAGTCGCCCCCGGCAGCGTGTCGGAACGCAACTACCTCCGCAACGGGTTTCATGAAGCATACGCACGCATCCACTACTCGCGGCTCTTGGCATGAAATTCCGCGGCGCTCGGCGTCAACCGCCTACGAGCGCCAGTCGTTCCTCCCTATAATGAAAGTTCCCGCCATGTCTGCACCTGCGTCCATCCGTCCCGCCGTTGAGGCCTACGTCCACGAGCACCGCACCCGCATGCTCGACGAGCTGAAGGAACTGCTGCGCATTCCCAGCATCTCCACGCTCCCCGAAAACAAGCCGGACGTCGCCCGTGCCGCCGCCTTCGTCGCGGACGCGCTCAAAGCCGCCGGACTCGAACACGTCGAAATCATCGCGACCGCCGGGCACCCGCTCGTCTACGCCGACTGGCTCCACGCCCCCGGCAAGCCGACCGTCCTCTGCTACGGCCACTACGACGTCCAGCCGCCGGACCCGCTCGAGCTCTGGCACACGCCGCCCTTCGAGCCCACCGAGCGCGACGGCAACCTCTACGCCCGTGGATCGGCCGACGACAAAGGCCAGATGTACATGCACATCAAGGCCGTCGAAGCCCTGCGCGCGCTGTCGGCCGACAAGGCGCTGCCCGTCAATCTGAAGTTCCTCATTGAAGGCGAAGAAGAGGTCGGCGGAGCCGCCGTCGCCAAATACGTCGAAGAAAATCCCGCGAAGCTGAAGGCCGACGTCGCCCTCGTCTCCGACACCGAACTCTTCGCCGAAGGAGTGCCGACCCTCTGCGTCGGCCTCCGCGGACTCGTCTACATGGAAGTCGAAGCCACCGGACCCTCGAAAGATCTGCACTCCGGCATGTACGGCGGCGCTGCGCCGAACGCCGTCTATGGCCTCATCGAACTCCTCGGCAAAGCCAAGAACGCCGACGGCGTCATCCAGATTCCCGGAATCTACGACGACGTCGAGAAGCCCGCGCCCGCCGAACTCAAAAGCTGGGCCACGCTCCCGCACACCGACGAGGAATTCCGCGCCGAGACCGGCGCGAGCGCCCTCACCGGCGAACCCGGTTTCTCAGTCCTCGAACGCGTCTGGGCCCGTCCGACTCTTGAAGTCCACGGAATCGCCGGCGGATTTACCGGCGCCGGCGCCAAGACCGTCATCCCCGCGAAAGCCACCGCCAAAATTTCCATGCGCCTCGTCCCCAACATGGACCCCGACAAATCGGTCGCCCAGTTCAAGGCGTGGGTTGCCGCGAACACGCCCAAAGGAATCCGGATGGAAGTCCGCGTCCTATCCGGCGGACCCGCCATCGTCGTCAATCCCGACCATCCGGCGATTGACACCGCCGCGCGCTGCTTCGCCGAAGTCCTCGGCAAGCCCACAGTCTTCGTCCGCTCCGGCGGCTCCATCCCGATCGTCGGCGACTTCGCTCGCCACCTGCACATTCCCACGATTCTCATGGGCTTTGGCCTCCCCGACGACGGCCTGCACTCTCCCAACGAGAAGTACAAGATTGCCAACTACTATCTGGGCATCGTGACCATCGCCCACTTCTTCTCGCAATACGGAAGTTGACCGCGTGGCAATCGAGACGCATCCCCCGGCGCTGACCTCTGAACCTCCCTCACGCCAGGTCCAGCCTTCGGCTCAGGAAAGCGTCGTCCGCTCAGCCGGAATCGTATCCATTGCGGTCCTCGCCAGCCGCGTCACCGGACTAGTCCGCGAATCGCTGATGGCGCATCTGTTTGGCGCCGGACTCATCTACGACGCCTTCAACCTCGGCTTCCGCATCCCCAACCTCTCCCGCGACCTGTTCGCCGAAGGCGCACTTTCGAGCGCCTTTGTTCCTACCTTCACCGAGTATCTGGCAACCAAGAGCAAGCAGGAAGCGGCGGCGCTCGCCAACCTTGTCGGAACCGCCATTATCCTCGTCGTCGGCACGTTCTGCGCACTCGGCGTCATCTTCAGTCCGCAACTCGTCCTGCTGCTCGCCCCTGGTTTCGCCGCCGTGCCGGGCAAGCTCGAACTCGCCGTCCGCATGACGCGGATCATGTTTCCCTTCCTGCTCCTCGTCGCCCTGGCCGCCCAAGCCATGGGCGTCCTGAACGCTTGCAACCGTTTCGGCGTTCCGGCCATGGCGTCGACCTTCTTCAACATCGGCTCGGTCGGTTTCGGATTGATCCTCGGATTCTGGCTCGGACCCTGGCTCCACCTCGAACCCATCGAAGGCATGGCCGTCGGCGTCGTCCTCGGCGGAGCGCTCCAGCTCATCTGGCAGCTTCCCAGCCTCCGCGCCGCTGGATTCGTCTTCCGCCCGGCGATCGACTGGTCGCATCCCGGGCTTCAAAAGATTGTCACCATGATGGGACCCGCGATCATCGGCAGTGCCGCCGTCCAGGTCAACGTAATGGTGAACACCAACTTCGCGTCCTACATCTCGGACCCTCTCCGCGGGCTCGACGGACCGGTCAGCTGGCTCGGCTACGCGTTCCGCTTCATGCAGCTTCCGTTAGGGTTGTTCGGCGTCGCCATGGCTTCCGCCACCCTGCCTTCGATTTCGCGCAGCGCCGCGGCCGGCAACTTCGAGGAATTCCGCCGGACGCTTTCAAAGTCGCTCGGTATGGTCTTCCTGCTGACCATCCCGTCCTCCGTCGGACTCTGGATCCTCGGCAAGTCCATCATCGGCGGCATCTACCAGGGCGGCCGCTTCCAGGTCTACGACACGGACCGCACCGCCGTCGCCCTCTCCTGCTACGCCATCGGACTCTTCGGCTACGCCGCCGTCAAAGTCCTCAACCCCGCCTTCTATGCGCTCGGCGACGCGCGGACCCCCATGGTGATGAGCCTCTTTTCCATCGGCATCAACCTCGCCGTCGTCTGGACCCTGATTCACGCCGTCGGCATGGGCGTCGCCGGACTCGCCCTCTCCACCTCGGCCGTCGCGCTCTTCAACTTCCTGACTCTTTTCCTGATCCTGCGCAAACGGATCGGCGGCATTCATGGCCGCGAGCTGTTCCGCAATTTCATGAAAGTCGCCGGCGCGTCAGGCGTAATGGGCGCAGCCATCTGGGGCTCGAACACCCTCATGACCTCCTGGCTCGGCGATGCCCAACTCGCCCGACTCGCCGACCTCGCCGTCTCTATCCCCATCGGCCTCGCCGTCTTCTACGGAGCCTGCCGCGCCCTCGGCGTCGTCGAACTCGACATGGCCATCCGCGCCTTCACGGCACCAATCCTGCGCCGCTTCGGCCGCTAGGCCATTTTCAGCGATGACGTGAACTGAAGACGTGGCGCGACCGTAGGATCGCGCTTGAGGGAGAACCGTCGTTTAATCGCTTTGCTTACCCGGCTTGACCATTGCGGCCTGTCCGCGTCGCCTGATGCCTTACGCTGGCAACCAGCATTCGAAAGCACTTTCCCATGCTGGAACTTACCTTTTACGAGCGATGGGCCCTAGCCATCCGTCTGAACGCGTTCAATAATTCTTCTTGACAGACTGATTGCTTCGGTGCATCCTATTATTGAACATGTTCAAAGCAACTCCAGGAATGCAGCGGACGAGTCCCACAGAAGGCGGCGCCGCATGATCCGGTTTGAGGAAATAACCGTCATCTCGGCCCCTATCGCCCGCTGCTTCGATCTCGCGCGAAGCGTGGAGGTCCATCTTGCCGGCAATATTCACTGTGGCGAATCGGCCATCGCCGCCGCCGGGGTCACCTCAGGATTGATCGGGCTTTCGGAGCAGGTCACCTGGCACGCGAAACATTTCGGCGTATGGCACAACCTCACAAGCGAGATCGTCGCCCTGCAACCGCCTGAATATTTTCGGGACCGGATGGTTCGCGGACCCTTCAAATCGATGGTTCACGACCACTATTTCCGTT
>JBDTTK010000315.1:0-5636 GCA_039930685.1 Bryobacteraceae bacterium
AGGATTGACCGGTCCATGCGACGAAACGCATGTTGAAGCATACAACTCTCCCGCGAACAGACTACGTTAAAGTTAACGTTGTAGTCTAGGTATAGGCGAGGTGAGGGCTGCTAGTCAAGAGGGATTTTTTTCGCGGGCACTAGCGCGCTGTGGAAGCGCGCTCGATCAGGCGAACGGGAACCAGAATCGAGGTTGGGGCGATTGCACTTTTCGATTCAATGATTTTGAGCGCCGACAGGGCGGCTTGTTCACCCATCTTCGCGCTGCTCTGATCAATCGTTGTGAGAGGTACGCGAAGTAAGTCAGTTTGGCGCATGTTGCCGACGCCAATGACGGCGATATCCTCGGGAACCCGGAGGTTCGCTTCGAAAATCGCGCGTAGGGCACCAATTGCAAGTTCGTCGTTGAAACAAAAAACGCCGTCGGGCGGCGTCTGCGAAGCCAGAAGTTCTCTCATGGCGTCATAGCCGCTTTCCGAACCTCGATCGTCGGCGGACGGCGTTTTCACGACGTAGTGCAGCGGCACCTCGATCTGGTGCTGCGCAAGCGCTTTGCGGTAACCAAGAAATCGGCCGATGCCGGGGCTGATCTCTGGTCCGCGGATGTGTGCAATCCGCCGGCAGCCGCGCTCGATGAGGTGATTGGTGGCCATCCAGCCGACCTGCTCGTCGTCAACGCCAACGAAGTCCGCCTTCACGCCGGACAGCGCCCGGTCCATCAGCACAATGGGAGTTCTGCGTTCCTCCAAGCGCTGAAACAGAGTGGCTTGCGCGGAGGTTTGCGAGGACGCGAGGATGATGGCGTCCACCTGGCGGGCGAGCAGCGCTTCGACTTCGGCGAGTTCCAAGTCCGGGTCGTCTTCAGCAGACGCGATCACGAGGCTGTAGCCCCTCGGACGGGACACGCTCGTGATAGCCTTAGCAATTTCACCAAAGAACGGATGCGTCAGGTCAGGGACAACCAATCCAAGAATGAAGCTCCGGCCGGTGACCAGACTACGGGCGGCCACGTTGGGCCGGTAATTCAGTTCGCGGATGCGCTGCAAGACGCGCTCCGTGGTTTCCGGACTGATGTCGCTATGATTGCGGAGAACTTTGGAAACAGTGACGACCGAGACATTCAGATCGCGCGCAATGTCTTTCATGCGAACGCGTTTTGTTCTTGGGTTTTCGGTCACGATTCGAGTTTCAGTAAACGGTTCCCAAACTATAGCCCCAGAAGAACAGTCCGGTCAAGAAACCGCCAAAGGGACGCGCGGGCGTTGACAAACCACTTCGGCAATCGTACACTTCGATTTCAGTTATCGTTTACTTTAACGGCATTGTGCGCATTCTCATCGTTGGCGACATCAACGTAGATCTCATCCTCAGCGGGTATGAGACATTTCCCCACCCCGGCAGTGAGGTACTGGTGGATGATTTTGCCATGGTGCTCGGCTCTGCGTCCTGCATTACCGGGATTGGCCTGCGAAAGCTGGGCAACGAAGTGGCGTTTCTGGGTAAAGCCGGCGCCGATTCCAACGGCGATTTCTGTGTTGCAGAGATGGCGGCGGCCGGGCTCGATGTTTCGCGCGTGATTCGGGATCCAGCGGTAAAGACAGGCGTTACGGTCTCAATCAGTTCCGTGCGCGATCGGGCGCTCGTGAGTTATCTGGGTGCGACCACGACGTTGTGTGCGGACGACGTGCCGGAGACGGCATTTGACGGATTCGAGCATTTGCATCTCTCGTCCTTTTACCTGCTCGAAGCTCTGCGTCCGCAGTGTGCGGACATGTTCCGGAAGGCGCGCGCGCATGGGCTGACCGTCTCGGTGGATCCGGCATTCGATCCGAAAGGCCAATGGACGAAGGGCTTCCGCGACGTACTCGCTGAGGTGGATGTCTTCCTGCCCAACGAAGTCGAACTGGAAGGGGTCAGCGGCATCCGGGAGCCCCTGGAAGCGCTACGGTCCCTCGAGAACGGACGTACCCTGACCGTCGGGAAGCTGGGGCCGCGAGGTGCAATGGCACTCGAGAGCGGCCACCCCGTGAGTCAAACCGCGCCGAAAGTGGACGCCATCGACACCACAGGCGCGGGAGATTCGTTTAACTCGGGATTTCTGCACGGTTGGCTGCACCGGCGGCCACTGAAAGACGCGCTGTTGCTTGGGATTGCGTGCGGTTCCTACTCTACGATGGGGCTCGGCGGAACCGCGCATCAGGCGAACCTAAAGCAGGCTCATGCGCTATTGTTTGCACACGGACTAATTGGTCCGGGTCAGGAGGTCGCGTGAAGGGCGGCATTGATTTCCACGTTCATCCGGTGCTGGTTCGCGAAATGATTGAGAAGCACCCGGAATTGGCGGCAGCCTGCCGCAAGACCTACGATTGCGGGAACGCCTTTCAGCCTCTGGAGGTTCTGCTGCTGGAGTTGGACCTGGTGGGAATCGACCGGGCGGTGGTTCTTCCGGTCGACGCAACCACGGCGCAAAACGCGACCATCTATACCAATGAGCAAATCGTCGAGTTGTGCGCCATGTCGGACCGGCTGATCGGATTCGCGAGCGTGGATCCGCATCAGGCAGACGCGGTGGAGAAGCTGACGCATGCGGTCCGGGATCTTGGCCTTCGCGGTCTCAAGCTCGATCCGGCACTGCAGGAGTTCTATCCGGACGACCGTAAGTTTTATCCGCTGTACGAGCGCGCCGCTGAGCTAAAAATTCCGATCCTGTTTCACGCGGGGATGAGCTTCCATCCGAAGAGCAAGTTGAAGTACGGGCATCCGCTGCGCTTTGAAGACGTCGTGTTCGACTTCCCTTCCCTCAATATCGTGTTGGCGCATCTCGCCTGGCCGTGGGTGGTGGACGTGGTCGCGATGGCGATCAAGTATCCCAACCTGTACGTCGACACTTCGGCCACGTTCTTCGACAATCCGCGTGACTTTCTGAAGTACGCCATGACGCAGCAGGTTCCGCTGACGGTGTTCGAGCGGAGTCTACGGAAGCAAGTGGTGTTCGGGTCGAACAATCCGCGCATCGAGACGAAAGCAGCGGCGCGCGCCGTTCGTTCGTTGGGATTCTCGGACGGCTGCCTCGAACTGATCTTCCGCAAGAACGCGGAGCGGCTGCTTGGGGAGGCATCATGATCATCAAGCTGGAACGCCTCGAAGTGATCTCGCGGGATGAGTTCGAGATGATCGACATCACGAGCCGCGTCGATGACTTCATCGCTACTAGCGGTATCAAAGACGGCGTGGTTTTCGTGACTTCGGCGCATACGACTTCGAGCCTGGTGGTCACCGAAGGCGTGGAGTGCCTCGAAAAGGACGTGCCGCTGCATCTCGAGCGAATGTCGCCAAAATATCCGCCGGAAGACGGGTCCTGGGGCTGGTATCACAACCGCCTTCTCGATTTCGATGGGCGCATGGGCTTCAACGCTGGAGACCACATCAAGAGCATTTTGGGCGGAATCCAGTGTTTCTTTCCGATCGAAAACGGCCGCATGGTTCGCGGCGGACGGCAGACGATCTACTTCGTGGAGTACGACGGGCCTTTGGCTCGTACGATTTTTGTCCAGGTGATGGGTCAATAAGCGATGGCGACAAAACGGGTATTTGTAACGGGAGCGAGCGGACGGATCGGACGCGAGGTGGTTCCGCTGCTGCTTGCCCAAGGCTACGAGGTGCGCGCGCAGGTGCATTCAAAGCCTCTGCCGGACGCCTGGGCGTCCGCGGTGGAAGCGGTTCACGTGGACTTGCTGGACGAGAAAGCGATCGCCGAAGCAGTAGGCGGCGTCGACGCGATCTGCCATCTGGCTGCCCTGATGCCCCCGAATACGGACGACGACATCTTCAAGGTCAACATTGAGTCGACATTCCGGCTGTTGCAGGTCGCCTCGCGGCAGACGGTGAAGCCGCGAATGGTGTTCGCGAGTTCCGATGCGACGTACTGCACCGGTTGGAGCATGCAGTCCTACACGACGCCCATCCCCGAAACCTCTGAGCAGCACCCGACCAATACGTACGGCGTCTCGAAGGTCGTGGGCGAGAAGATGTGCTTCCATCTCGGCGAGATCCATAAGATCCCGGTGGTGTTCCTGCGCCTCGTATGGATTCTCGAGCCTCGCGAATTGCTGGACCTGTTCGTGGGCGCGCCCTATAAGGAGTTCCTTCTTCCGGAAGACGTGGGCAAGTGGGATGATCCCGCGATCGTGAAGGTGCCGCTCGAAGAGACAGGCGTGCCCTTCCTCGAACACGTTTGCGACGCAAGGGACGCAGCCGCGGGAGTGACGCTCGCGTTAACACACCCTCATGCGGCGGGAGAAACATTCAACATCGCCGGACCCGCATCGTTCCACTACACTGAGGTCGGTCCGTGGCTGGCGGCAAAACTGGGCGTCGAGGCAATTGCCGGACGCTGCAGCGGCATTCATTCTTACGAAGTGAGTCTCGAGAAGGCTCGGCGGATCCTCGGCTATCAGCCGAAATTCAGCGTCCGCGATTCTCTCGAGGAAGCGTTGGTTGTACCTGCGAAAGCGTAATTCATGACGAACTTAGTTGAGAAAAACCTGAAAGCCGAGATCTTCTCGGCGCCCGTCGTGGCCGACGAGCTGGAGCGCATGTGGAAAGAAAAGCGCTCACAGATCGTGGACATTGCTAAGGAGATCCACGCGCGGAAACCCCGCAGCCTGGTCTTCTATGGATCGGGAGGCTCTTCTTCGGCGTTGTTCAGCGGATACTGGGCCGCCCTCAAATATTTGAAGCAACCGGTGAATTACCTGATCTCGCCGGATATCACCAGCGCGCATCCGGCAATTTTGGATTCCGAGAGCGTCATCATCGGCGCAAGCTACTCCGGCAAAACGGTGGACACGCTGCGCGCCAAGCAGTGGCTAATGGAACAGAAGGTGCCGCTGTTTTCGATCACGCGCAAGGCGGATGCGGAATTGGCCAAGGGCGCGACGTGGTCGATGACCTACGAGTCGATTGCGCTGTACAGCTCACCGGCGTATCTCACCATGACGATGGTGGTCGAACTGGCGAAGCTGCGCGGCGAGTTCACGCCGGAAGTGGCGGCCTTTGAGAAAGCGCTTGAAGATCTGCCGGCCCTGCTGCGCAAAATCTGGGAACCAGGCCGCGCGATGGCTGAAAAGAAAGCGGCGGAGCTCGACGAAGGAAAGCTCGTCGTGCTTTCGGCGGGCGCGGCGACGATGCTGGGCTACATGTTCGCCTACGACATGTTCGGCGAATTCCTGAAAATGCACGCCGCCTTTATTCACGCGGGCGAATTCCGTCACGGTCCGCTCGAGATCATCAAACCGGGCGAGCCGACGATGCTGTTCCTGGTCGGCAATGACGATTCCAATCTGTTCTCTGACGCAGGCATCAAATTCTCATCCGGTAACGGCGCGAAAGTAACTACGTTCGACGCGCGGGAACTGGCTCCGGGCGCGCATCCGCTGCTCGACGCGCTGGTTCTCTACAACTGCCAGCTCTGGCTGCTGTACTACATGGCGTGCCGCCGCAATATCGATCTGGACGACTACAAATACATGCACCAGGTCCCGTATTCCGAGGGCGATACGTTTTTCTAGACTGCCCTCGAGTCGAGGCGCGAGCCCCTTACTCGCGCCTCTTGAAATTTTGAGTTTGATTGAGGTT
>JBDTTK010000316.1:0-5636 GCA_039930685.1 Bryobacteraceae bacterium
CATGTTGCGAAAGGAGACTAAGCCGTTCTCGTCGGTCACCGCGTTCGCAACGATCTCTCCGGCGCGCCGAAGCTTCACGCGAAGGCCTTTCACGACACTACGGGAATTTTCAAATCGAACGCGAAAGTTCGGCCCGACGGTCTCCGAGTTAGGGAGGATGGTGCAACCAAAGCTCGGGCGAATCATCGCGACGAGCGCAAGCAGGATCAGGATCGAGGGGGTTCGGACGGCCCGCACGTCTGCATCGTCGCAGGTCTTGTTGCACGCCGCAATGGCGCCGGCGAATCGAACATCCGGGGCGAAGGCGAAGGTCTGAGTGCTACGCGGCGGGCGTTTCCATCAGCAGGTCGAGAAACGCCTGGGCGACTTTGTGAAAGCGTTTGCGTTTGCGGTGGATGATGCCGAGGGGCCGAAACAGGTCCGGGGTGGCGAAGGGGATGGCGACGAGCCTTCCCTGCCCGATTTCTTCGAGCATGATCCGCATGGGGAGAATGCTGACGCCGACCTGGTGCGCCACCGCTTCCTTGATCATTTGCAGGTTATCGAAGTGGAAGGCGGCGTTGACCTGGACATCGCGCTCGCGCAGATAGCGCTCGATGTCGCGCTGAATCGGCAGTTCGTCGTCGAAGCCAATGAAATCAAGGCTCTGGAGGTCAGCAGGTTCCACGGTCGAGTTACCGGCCAAGGGATGATAGGGCGAGACCGCGACCACCATCTCTTCTTCCCGCCAGGGGATGACAGTGATTTCGCGGGTGGGCTCCGCGTAGCTGACGAGCCCGAGGTCGGCTTCATCGGCTTCGACTGCCGAGTAGACCTTCTCGGGCCGCAGGTATTCGACGTCCAGGCGCGCGGACGGGATGCGCTGCGCGAACTTGCGTTCGAGTTCCACCATTTCCGATAGGCCGACGGAGTAGATGGAGGCGACGCGGACCGTTCCTTCGGTTTCATCGCGCATCTGGCCGAGGGCGACGTCGAACGTTTCACGGCGGCGGAGCACGTCGCGGCAGAAATCCTGGAAGATTTTTCCGGCGGCGGTGAGTTCAAGGGGACGGCGGCTGCGGTCGACGAGTTCGGATTGCAGGAGGCGTTCGATTTCCTGCAGGCTCTGGCTGGCCGCAGATTGGCTGATGCTGCTGAGGGAGGCTGCCTTGCTGACACTTCGAGTCTGGGCGATGTCCTTGAAGAGACGGATCTGCTCGAAGGTCACGATCGCAGTATAGATTCAGTACGGCTAATGTTGCAAGGGTCTACTTCCTATCGGGCTAATGATATTGCCGAGTGGCCGGTTCGCGTCCGTCTGCTTGACGAAGGTCGCGGACGGGCGACAAATGAAAAACCCCGCCTGGACGTGCCAAACGGGGTTTCTCTCTAGTTTCATCTCGCGCGAGGTAGGCCGGTCCAAAGGATCAGACGGCCTCGTCACTGAACGAAACAGCGACTGTCAGAAGGTGCGACTCAGCAGTCGGTCACCTCACGCATTGAATCAACCGAATGAATAGTACAACTGCCAGAACTCATTTAGCTGGATCACCTCCTTCCTCAGTGATGACCGCAGAATAACTCCGAATACGGCGGAGGTCAACAAATTTTTGGCCTATTGATCTATAGATTGTGGTTATGGGTCGATAGGCCACCGCCCAATGATGCCGTAGCGAAGCAGGGTCAATCAGTTGGGGCGAGGGTGGGTCCGCAGGGCGCGAGGTTGAGCTACAGTAAATGGTTTCATGCGACTCTGCATTCGGTTCGTATTGTTGGCTGCCTGCGCGGCGGGCGCGTATGGCCAGACGGCTATTTCCTATACGGTTCGCATTGCGAATCCGGATTCGCACTACGCGCAAGTGGAGATGCGGGTTCCGAGCGCGGGCAAGGCGTCGGTCGAACTGAAGATGGCCGTTTGGACGGCCTACGTGATTCGCGAGTATGCGAAGAACGTGGAGGGGGTGGAGGCGCGCGCGGCGCATGGCGGACCGCTGACGATCCGGAAGACGGCCAAGAACCGCTGGGTGGTCGATACGAAGGGCACGGATGCGGCCATCATTTCCTATCGCGTTTACTCGCACAAGCTCCACGTACAGGACAACTGGATCGACGATGAGTTCGCGCTGTTGAGCGGCGCGGCAACGTTCATGACGATCGTCGAGCCGCCGTCCACGAAGCGGGAGCATCGCGTGCGCGTGATTCTGCCGGAGACGTGGAAGACGGTGATCAGCGGCATGCCGGAGCGGAACGGCGAACTGATCGCGGCGGATTACGACACGCTGGTCGACTCGCCGATCGTGGCGGGCAACCCGGCGATTTACGACATCAAAGTCGACGGCAAGCTGACGCAGCTCGTGAACGTGAGCGAGGGCGGCGTCTTCGACGGCGAGCGAGCCGCGCGCGACGTCGGAAAGATTGTGGAGGCGGCGCGCGCGATGTGGGGTTCCCTGCCCTACGAGCGGTACGCGATTCTCAACATGCTCACGGGCGGAGGCGGCGGGATGGAGCACATGTACTCGACCGCGATCATGGGGAACCGCGAGGCGAGTAAGAATCCGCAGCGGTATCACGCGTGGTTGAGTCTGGTGGCGCATGAATATTTCCACCTGTGGAATGTGAAGAGGCTGCGTCCGGCGGAGATTGTTCCGGGTGACTTTGAGCAGGAGCCTTACTTCAAAACGCTCGGGATCGCGGAAGGGTTCACGAGCTACTATTCTCCGCTGCTGTTGCGGCGATCCGGGCTGGCGACGGATGAGGAGTTCTATCGCGATCTGTCGCGCACGATCGAGCAGCTACAGGCGACTCCGGGACGTTTAGTGCAATCGCTCGCGATGTCGTCCTTCGATACGTGGATCAAGTTCTACGGCCCGGACGAGAACTCGTCGAATACGGCGATCAGCTATTACACGAAGGGCGAGGTCGTGGGGTTCTTACTGGATGCACGGATCCGCAAGGCCTCGAAGGGACAGAAGACGCTCGACGACGCGATGCGGCTGGCGCTGGCCACGACGCCGAATTATACGCTGCATGACTTCCGGCGAGTCTGCGAGAAGGTGGCAGGAACGGACCTGATCGACTTTTTCCAGAGGGCGTTCGAATCGACCGAGGAATTGGATTACAGCGAGGCGCTGGCGTGGTTCGGCTTGAAGCGCGCGCCGTCGGCGCCCGCGGCTCCGACGGGACGGAGAGGCGTTCAGGCAGGTCCGTCGTTCTTGGGCGCAGAGGTGCGGAGCGAGGGCGGCAGGCTGACGGTCGCGGCGGTGCGTTGGGGGTCCGCGGCGTCAAAGGCCGGATTGAGCGTGGGCGACGAAATCATCGGAGTAGACGACTGGACGATGACGGACTGGCGCACGCGATTGGCGGCGGCGAAGGTGGGATCGGTCCTCGATGTCAAACTGTCGCGGCGCGATCGGGAGTTGACGCGCAAAGTCACGGTGGAAGCGGATCCGACGCGGTGGGGACTGCTGGCTCCAGATCCGGCCGCGACGGCGGAGCAGGTTGCGCATCGGACGGCTTGGCTGAATGGAAAGTAACGAAATGCCGGTATGGACGACGCCGGCTCCTTGTCCGCCGCAAACACCGGCAACCCAAAATGTTGGAAGCGCCGTCTATACGTTATACTAGGGCACTTAAAAACAAAGGGTTCCAAAGAGGAACCTGGCCGGGACCGGCAAACACTCGCAGCACTGGGAGACCTTGATCGAATGGCAAATCTGATGGCTCGCAAGCCTCTAAATCTGTTGTTAGAGGAATCGAAAGAAACGGGCGAACACAGTCTGCAGAGGACGCTGGGCGTGGTACAGCTGACGGCCCTCGGCGTCGGAGCCATTATTGGCGCCGGCATCTTCGTCATGGCCGGACTGGGCGCGCACTATGCGGGTCCGGGCCTGATGCTGTCCTTTGTACTCTCGGGCCTTGGATGCGCGTTCGCGGGACTTTGCTACGCCGAATTCGCGGCGATGATTCCCCTCGCGGGCAGCGCATACACCTATGCGTATGCCACGCTCGGCGAGATTTTCGCCTGGATCATCGGTTGGGATTTGACGCTTGAGTATGCGATGGGCGCGAGTACCGTGTCGTCGGGCTGGTCGAACAACTTTATCGAACTGCTGGCAATCTTCAACATCAAGATGCCGCTCTGGATGGCATACGACCACTGGACCGGACTGCGAACGGCGGAAGGCGTGATTGCGCGACAAATGGCGCAGGCATCCGACGCGACGTTGGTGCCAGGCACCCAGGCTTTCATCGAGAAGGTTTCGGCGATTACGACGGCGCACTCACCTGAGTTGATGCAGCGGGCACATGACCTGTTGAACGCGCCGCAGATTTTCGGCGTGGAGATCGGATTCAACCTTCCGGCGTTTCTAATCGCGTTGGCGATCACGGCGATCCTGACCATCGGCATCAAGGAGAGCGCCCGGTTCAATGCCACGATCGTGATCATCAAGGTGGCCGTCGTCCTTTTTGTCATCGGTCTCGGAATCACGTACATCAACGCGGGCAACTGGGGCTCCGACTGGAAATCCTTCGCGCCGTTCGGGTTCTCGGGCATCGGCGCAGGAGCTGCTTACATCTTTTTTGCTTACATCGGATTCGACGCGGTATCCACTACCGCCCAGGAAGCTAAGAATCCGCAGCGAGACCTGCCTATCGCAATCATTTTGTCCTTGATGATCTGCACGGTTCTATATATCGCGGTAGCCGCCGTATTGACGGGCATGGTGCCGTGGCGCGAGGTCAATATCGAAGCTCCGCTGACGCGCGCGTTCCTCGATCGCGGACTGATTATCCCGTCGCATATCATCACACTGGGCGCCCTGGCCGGTTTGACGAGCGTGATGCTCGTCATGCTCCTCGGCCAGACGCGCGTACTCTACTCGATGGCGAACGACGGCTTGCTGCCGAAGAAGTTCTTCGCTGAGATCCACCCCAAATTCCGCACGCCCTGGAAGAATACGATCCTCGTCGGCTTGCTGGCGGCGGTGGTGGGAAGCCTAACGCCGATCGACGACATCGGCAAGATGGTGAACATCGGAACACTGCTGGCGTTCGTGATCGTGTGCGCGGCGGTGCTGGTTTTGCGCAAGAAGGATCCCGATCAACCCCGTCCGTTCCGTACGCCCTGGGTGCCGGCGGTTCCAATTCTAGGCATCATTTTCAACGGCTACATGATGTACGAGCTGGGATGGTTGAACTGGATGCGGCTGATTGTGTGGCTGGCGATCGGATTGGTCGTGTACTTCATGTACGGCCGCAACCACAGCCGTGTGCAGGCGGCGATCGAGGACGGCCGTTCAAAATAGCGGCCGGCTAGTCCTTACAACTTACTTCGACATCCACTCGTGGCAACGGGCTTGCAGGTCCGCTGCCGTTCGTATTCCGTCATAAAGATCGCCGATGATCGCGACGGAGTCGGCGCCAGCGGCAATGACCGAGGCGGCATTGTCGCGGGTGATGCCTCCAATGGCAACGAGCGGCTTGTCCGTGAGGGTCCGCAGGCGGCGGAGTTCTTCCACTCCAACGACGGGATCAGGATTCTCTTTGGATACGGTGCCGAAGACTGGCCCGACAGCAAGATAGTCGGCTTCCAGGTTGTTCGCCGCCCGCAGTTGAGCTTCGTTGTGCGTGGAGAATCCGATGAGTGCTGTGGGCAC
>JBDTTK010000317.1:0-5633 GCA_039930685.1 Bryobacteraceae bacterium
CCCATTAGTAGCGAGGGCCGACAAGATGAACGTAGAAAAGAGATGTGACGCCTCAAGCCATCCCGTTTTCGAGGGCGTAACGAGTGAGTTCAGCGGTCGTGCGAAGTCCCAGTTTGCTGATAATGCCGTTCTTGTGGAACTGGATCGTGCGAAGCGAAAGTTCGAGGTCCGCCGCGATTTCCTTGCCCGACTGCCCGTGCGCGATCCGCCGCAATATATCTCGCTGCCGCGGAGTTAAGCCCCGTCCCCCGGGGTTCAGCAGAAGATTGAGGAATTCCCTTGCCACTTCGGGACTAAGATACACGCCGCCCTTCAGCGTCTCCTGCATCCCGTAAATCAGATCCGCGACGGCAGCCGTCTTCAACACGTAACCGGACGCTCCGGCCTGAATCGCATCGCGGGCAAACTCCGGATTGGCTTGCGTTCCGAGAAAGATCACTCTACACGCCGCGTGACGCTCCAGGATCTTGTCTGTTACCGCGATCCCGGCCATTCCAGGCATCGCCATGTCGACCAGCGCAAGCTCAGGCGACCATCTTTCGACAGCCGCCAGCAGATCGGCAGGGTTGGATACGATAGCGACGACCTCAAAAGCGGCAGCGACGACAGTCGCCATCGCCGAAGCTACTAGCGCATGGTCGTCGGCAACGACCACGCGGGCAAGCTCGGCCCCGGACATGGGACGGGGTGCCGATCCGTCGGGAAAGGTGAAATTGTTTCGGAGTGCTGGAAGCATTCGACCCCTCGCAACCCAGGGTATGCCCTCGCTCTAGTCCAGATCATGATTCTTTTCATCTGGTTACGATCGAGTGGGCGAACTATGGGCTTAACTACTACACGATCCGTAGACCCGTGCCGGGGGTAAATGTTTCGTTTGTTTTGCGCCGAGTGCGTCCGGCGCGGCGGTTGCGAAAAATGTGCCGAAGTCTAGCGGCGCGAAGGACGAATCCGCCCCACGCGCGACAGGGCGCAAAGAGCGCGCTTGGGTTAGCGGTTCGCGGCCCCGCCCGTACTGCCTGGCTTCTGGTAGTTCGGGAACGGCGGCTGCTTGTAGGTCGGAAGCGGATGCGCCTTCAACTCGTTGAGCAGGTATTCGACAGCCCTTTCGAGCTGCGGATCGCGTCCCGTGCGCCAGGCGGCCGGATCGAATTCGACTTCGATATCAGGGGCGACGCCGTGGTTCTCCACGTCCCACGCTCCCTTCAAGTTGTAGAACGCCACGTTTGGCGCGGTCACGAAGCCTCCATCGATCAGCGGTGGAACGCCGAAGATGCCAACGAGCCCACCCCAGGTCCGCTTCCCGATCAGCGGACCGACCTTCTGATCGCGGAACAGCCACGGCATCGCATCGCCGCCGGAACCCGCGTATTCATTGATGATCATCGCCTTGGGCCCGAAGATCTGATTCTGCGGAGTGGTGAACGCCTCGCCCGCGCGCGTGACGAAGAAGTTGGTCTGCGGCCGCTTCAGATAGTCGATGATGAAGTCGGCGATTTGGCCGCCTCCGTTGAAGCGCTCGTCGATGACGGCGCCTTGCTTGCCGATCTGGGCGAAATAGTAGCGGTTGAAGTTGGTGAGTCCGCCGCCCGCGGTATCCGGCAGGTAAACGTACGCAAGACGGCCGCCGCTCAGCTGATCGACCTTCCGCCGGTTCTCGTCGATCCACGAAAGGTTGCGAAGCATCGCTTCATTGGGAATTGGCACGACCGTGACTTCGCGCGAGCCTGAGCCGTCCGCGCTTGGGCCCACACGCAAGACCGTGGATTTGCCCGCAGTCTCCTCAAAGAAGCTGTAGACGTTCGTGGGCGGCCTCACGTCGCGTCCATTCACCGCCAGCAGATACTCTCGCTCCGCCACATTTACGCCGGGCTGCGTGAGCGGGGCGCGCGTCCGAGGATTCCAGTTTTCACCGCGATAAATTTTGGCAAACAGGTAACGCCCGTTTTCAACCGCATAGTCGGCGCCCAGCAATCCGCCCGGCACTTTCTTGACGTCAGGCTGCGCGCCGCCGCGGACGAAGAGGTGACCCACGGACAGCTCGCCGAGCATCTCTTGGAATAAGTAGTTGAGATTGGCACGGTCGCCGATGCCGCCAAGATATTTCTCGTACTTCTTGGAGAAATCGGCGAGATTGACGCCATGCAAACCCGGATCGTAGAAGAAGTCCCGCTCCAGCCGCCAAACCTCGCGGTACATCTGCCGCCATTCCTCCTGCGGAACCACGTGCATCTGCATGGCGTCGATTTTGAGGACGCCCTCCCCTGGCTTGACGGGCGTGGCGGTCGCGGCGACCACCCAGTTCGGACCTTGGCGGAACAGCATCTTCTCGCCGTTGAAAGACACGTCGAAAGCGCGGACGCCGTCTAGAGCCTTGTCGGTCTTGCGGGTCTTGAGATCGAATTTGTGGACGTTGAAGCCGCCGGCAGGAAGCACTTCCCCAAGGAAAAGCACCCCCGTCTTCCCCGCATACATAAAGCGATAATCGCGCTCCGGAATCGGCAGGGCGAGGATTCGCTGGTCGATGTTGTCAAAGTCGATGCGGACCGCTTTGTCTTCCGTTTTTGCCGCGTCGGGCTTTGCGGGGTCCGGCTTGGCAGCCTGCGGTTTCTCTTCATCGCTCTCGGGCGCAATCGGCGACGGATCTTCCTTGCGCAGAACCGCGACATAAACACTGCGCGAAACCTGCTGCAGATCGCTCGACATGTCGAGCCACGCCGTGGTCAGTGCCAGATTGGTGCTTGCCGTGAAATAGAGATGCCTGCCGTCTTTGTCGAAATGCGCGTAGGCCGTGTCGCTAAGCCCGTCCGAAACCTGGTGTGCGGCTCCGCCCGCCAACGAATAGACAAAGACGGCGCGCAGATGGTTCTTCAACAGTTTCGTGTAGACGATCCATTTGCTGTCAGGCGACCAATCCGGGTTCAGGTCGCGGAAAGGCGTCTCATAGGTGTCTTTGTCCACGCGCGTGGTCTTCTTGGTCTCGAGGTCGACCCACCACAGTTGAAGTTGGTTGTCGGTGTACGCGATCTTTGTGCTGTCTGGGGACCAGATGGGATTGAAGTAGAACGCCGGAGGCGTTCCAAGATCGATTTTCTTGAGTTCGCCGAGGCCCGACTGCGGCCGGATGTGCAGGGCGTACTCGCCAGACTCGTCTGAGAAATATGCGATCGATTTTCCGTCCGGCGACCAGGCCGGGAAACGCTCCGCCGCGCCGGACGTATTGGTCAGATTGCGGACATCGCCCTTCTCCGCAGGCACGGTAAAGACCTCTCCGCGCGCTTCGAACAACGCCCGAACTCCAGTGGGCGAAAGGCTCGCGTTTGCGATCCGCGTCGAAACCTTTTCAAAGGAAGGCCGCAGCGAAAGCAGGTCCGCCGCGACGGTAACGTTGACGTGCTTGTCTTTGCCGGACTTCCAGTCATACAGGTGAATCGAACCGAACTGCTCGTAGGCAATCGCGTCCGGCCCCGCCGACGCGGATTTGAAGTCAAGGCCCTTGTTCTCGATGACCTGAGAAACCTTCTTCGATTTCATGTCGTAAGCGAACAGCGTGACCGGGCCACTGCGGTCGGAGAGGAAATAGATCTTGTCACCAATCCACATCGGATGCGAGTCGTTCGAATTGTCGTGAGGCAACTTTTCGACTTTCGAATCGGCGAGGTTGGCGATCCAGATCGGTGTCGTCCGCCCGCCGCGATAGCGTTTCCACGCCTCGGTGGCGGAAGCAAGAGGCATATAGGCGAGTTTTGAGCCGTCGGGGGAATACGAACCCATATCGGCCATCGGCAGCGAAACCTCGGCCGCAGGACCGCCCTCGACGGGCACCGTGTAGAGGCGCTCGAAGCGGGAATAACTCGCGCGATTTGAACGAAACAGAATGCGCTTGCCGTCCGGCGACCAACCTACTGGCCGATCGTTGCCAGGATGATACGTCAGCCGGCGTGGGACCCCGCCGGTCGCCGCGACGACAAAAACGTCCATGTTGCCGTCGTATTCACCTTGGAAAGCGACCTGCATTCCGTCTGGAGAAAAGAGCGGCGCGGTCTCTTCGCCCGGACCGGCCGTCAAGCGGATGGCTTCCCCGCCGTCGCGCGAAACGCTCCAGAGGTCTCCGCCGTACGAGAACACGATTTTCGTCTTGCTCAGCGTGGGCTGCTGCAAAAGAAGAGTCTGATCGGCAAACAGAGAAACGGCAGAGAGGAGAAAGAGATAACGGGTCATCGAAGGCTCCAGAGAAGATGGTAAGCCTTTCGACCGGATAATTTCCGCCTGCCATGACCAATTCGCCACAAACGCATGAAACCGTCGGCACGCCCTCAGGTATAGACATTTGGAGTCCCCTGGCATTCCAAGGGGAGAATGTGAGAGGATTCCCCTTGGAAGCACAGGGGAAGAGGGCAACGCATGACGCAGCTGGAACTGATTCGAGGCACTCTGGACGTCCTGATTCTTAAGGCGTTGGCCTGGGGTCCCCTGCACGGTTATGCCATCACGAATCTGATCCGGCGGCAAACGGACGACGCGCTCCTGGTCGAAGAAGGCACTCTTTATCCCGCCTTGTGGCGTCTTGAAAGCAAGAAACTACTTGAGGCGGAATGGGGGCTTTCCGAGAACAACCGCAAAGCCAAGTATTACCGCCTGACCGCCGAGGGCCGCCGGCATCTGCGCCAGGAGACCAAGGCCTGGGAAGCATACTCGATCGCAGTCGGCAAGATGTTGGGCGCGACACGGCCGCCGGTCGCCGAGGAGGGCTGATGTCGAAGATTCCGATTTGGCGCCGATACGCGCGCTTATGGGGTCCGGATCCGGCCGCTGATGTGGACGACGAATTACGCTTCCACCTCGATGCCAAGATCGACGACCTCGTAGCGCAGGGGTGGAATCCGGATGCGGCGAGGATCGAAGCGCAGCGGCAGTTTGGCGATTGGAAGGCGGTTCGCGAAGTGGGGGAACGAGTGGGAATACAACGGGAAAAGACGATCGAGCGCGGCGAATTCTGGGGAGCGTTTCGCCAGGACCTGCGGTACGCACTGCGGACGCTCCGCAAGGAACGCGGGTTCACGATCGTCACCGTCTTGATATTGGCGCTGGGCATCGCCGCCAACACCGCGGTGTTTAGCGTGGTGAACACCGTCCTGCTGCGCCCGCTGCCGTTTCCCGAGGCGGGGCAATTGGCATGGCTGGCCGCAGGTCACGAAGCCTATACGAAGCGAGGGAAGAATGCCGGCCTGTCCGGCGTCACCTACACCGTCGACGCCTACGAGGAGTTTCAGCGAAACAATCATTCCTTCCAACAGATCACCGCCTACAACCCTTTCTTCGGGAACAACGACTATACCCTTACCGGAAGCGGCGAACCGCAGCCGGTCTCCGGAGTCATGGTGGCGGGCAACTTCCTTCCGATGCTGGGCGTCGAACCTTTGCTCGGACGCAACTTCTCAAAGGAAGAGTGCCAAAAGGGCGGTCCGCGCGCAGCTCTCCTGAGCTATTCGTTCTGGCAGAACCAATTCGGTGGCGATCCCGCAATCGTCGGACAGGGCATCACCCTGAGCAAGCAACCGATGACCGTGGCCGGCGTCCTTCCGCCCACGTTTGACTTCGGCGGTGTCTTTGCGCCGGGGACCAAAATGGACGTG
>JBDTTK010000318.1:0-5631 GCA_039930685.1 Bryobacteraceae bacterium
CCAACTCCTAACCGCGAAAACAGCAGCATTCCGAACGTCGTCACCAGGCCCGCGAACGCCGTCAGGGCGCTCCATACCAGCAATCCGCCGGCAAGCAGGCGCTTCCGGCTCCACGTGTCGGCTACTCGTCCGAGCGGAACGCCGATAATCGCGTAAATCCAGATAAACGCGCTTCCCAGCAGACCCACTTGCGTGTCCGACAGCCCAAACTCGTGCCGCATGGGCTCGACCAGCGCGCCCGCGATATTCCGGTCGTAAAAATTCATTACGTTGATGGCGACCAGGACAACCAACGACATGGTGAGATTCGGCTTCACAGGACCGGTATGCTATCACAGGCCGCAGGCCCGAAACTGTAAGCGTTTGTGGGCCGGCTGAGCTTAAAATTCACCCTGCTGTCGGCAGCGTGTCAACACATCGCGGGAGAGTTTGCTTTAATGGGAGACAACCATGCGCCGGGCTCAACATGCCGCCGCGGCTGCTGCCGCCCTACTTGTCACCTGCGTCGCGACGTTTGCATGGACCGATGCAAAGGACGAGGCGTTCATCGGCCGACGCCGTAACTGGTGGTCGTTCCAGAAGCCGGTGCGCGCCGACATTCCGAAAAATCCGAACGCCTGGGTAAAGACCCCGGTTGATGCCTTTTTGATGGACGCGATGCAGGCCAAGGGCTTGTTTCCGTCGGCCCCTCTGGAGAAAGAGAAACTCCTTCGGCGCGTCACCCTGGACCTCACGGGCCTCCCCCCAACGCCGGAAGAAGCCGACGCCTTTCTCCGCGACCGTTCTCCGAAAGCCTACGAGAAGCTGGTCGATCGGCTTCTTGGGTCGGTTGCATATGGCGAACGCTGGGCTCTGCGCTGGCTGGATGTGGTCCGCTACGCGGACACCAACGGCTACGAGATCGACGCGGAGCGTCCGCATGCCTGGCGCTATCGCGACTACGTCGCTCGCAGCTTCAATGCAAACAAGCCGTACGACCGGTTCCTCAAAGAACAGATCGCCGGCGACGAACTCTATCCCGGCGACAAGGACGCGTTCATCGCCACCGGATTCCACCGCGCCGGCCCCATTCACCTCGTCGCGGGAAATCAGGACGAGGAAGCAAACCGCCAGGAAGTGCTCACCGAGATGGCGGGCGCCATCGGCAGCACCTTTCTCGGAATGACGGTGGGCTGCGCTCGCTGCCACAATCACAAGTTCGATCCGATCCTTCAGGCCGATTACTACCGCCTGCAGGCCGTCTTCGCCGCCACCGAGGGCAAAGACATTCCGATCGCCTCCTCCGAGGAGACCGCTTCCTACGACGCCGCCAAGAAAGACTACGACGCGCGCATCAAGCCGATCCACGACGAGATCAAAGCCATCGAACGCCCGTATCTGATCCGCCTTGAAGATGAAAAGCGCGCCAAGCTCGAAGCGAAGTACGTCGAGGTCCTGAAGGTACCGGAGAAGGAGCGTACGGCTGAACAGAAAGCCCTCGCTCACGAGGCGCATGAACGTATCGAACCGACCTGGGACGAAGTCCTTAACCTGGTTCCGCCGGTTGAAAAGGCCCGCCGTACCGCGCTCCGCAAACGCCTCCACGAAATTGAACTGACGGAACCGCTTCCCCCGCCCACCGCCTACGCCGTCGCCAACATGGACAAGGCTCCGCCTATTCATATCCTCAAAGTCGGCGACGTGCACATGAAGCTTGGTGTCGTGGAACCTGGGCTGCTCACGGTCCTCACCCCGCCGGACGCGCCTTTCCCGAACAGCGTCTCCGGACGCCGCACTGCTCTCGCGAACTGGCTTGCCTCCGCCGACCATCCGCTGACGGCGCGCGTCATGGTCAATCGCATCTGGCAACTCCGCATGGGTACCGGTCTCGTCGCGACGCCGAACGACTTCGGCGTCCTAGGCAGCCGCCCGACCAACAAGACGCTCCTGGATTGGCTCGCCACTGAATTCGTCGCGCAGGGCTGGAGCGTGAAAGCCATCGACCGCATGATCGTGACGTCGAGCGTCTACAAGCAGTCCGCCGACATCGACGCGGCTAAGGCGAAAATCGACCCGGACAACAAGCTCTACTGGCGCATGAACCGCCGCCGCCTCGAAGGCGAAGCGATCCGCGACGGCGTCCTCGCGGTCGCGGGCAACATCAATCTGAAGGTCGGCGGACCGCCGGTCCGCGTGCCCATCGAACCGGAAGTCTACGACCTGATTTTCTCCGAGCACGAGCCCGACAACCTCTGGCCGCTGCTCCGCGATCCGCACGAGTACGACCGCCGCAGCTTGTACCTGCTCAACAAGCGGACGGTCCGGCTACCCATGCTCGCGAATTTCGATCAGCCCGACGCGATGACGTCCTGCCCGATGCGTCCCACCTCGACGCACGCACTGCAAGCGCTTTCGATGATGAACAGCGATTTCATGAACGACGAGGCCAAGCGTTTCTCGAAGCGCCTGGAGTCGGATTGCGGCAAGGACGCCTCCTGCCAGGTGCAGCGCGCCTACAAGCTCACGCTGGCCCGCAAACCGTCGGCTGCCGAAGTCAGCATGGCGGTGGACTTCTTCGCGCACGACGGGCCGCTCGAGGACTTCTGCCTCGCGATGCTCAACAGGAACGAGTTCGTGTATGTCCCATAGCCCCAAGTCCTCGATCTTCGACCCGACTCGCCGGAGCGTGCTTCGCGGAGCCGCCAACGGCTTCGGAGCCGTCGCCCTCCAGTGGCTTCTTCAAAACAACCTCCTCGCAGGTGCAACCAAGCGCGCGAACCCGCTCGCCGCTAAAGCTCCGCACTTCGCCGGTAAAGCCAAATCCGTCATTTTCCTGTTCATGGTGGGCGCGCCGTCGAGCATCGACACCTTCGACCCCAAGCCCGCGCTCAAGAAATACGAAGGCCAGAAGCTGCCGGAGAGCCTCGGCAAATTCCCGAGCCAGTTCACCGACGGATCGCAGCCGATCCTGGCAAGCCCGTTCGAGTTCAAGCGCTACGGCCAAAGCGGGCTGCCCGTCTCCACGCTGTTCCCGCACATCGCGCAATGCGTTGACGACATCTGCTTCGTCCGCAATTTCTACACCGAAAGCGTTGTGCATGCGCCGGCAATGTATCAGGCCGTTACCGGCCGCATCCTGATGGGCTACCCAAGCGTCGGGTCGTGGGTCACCTACGGACTCGGCAGCGAAAGCGAAAACCTACCGGCCTACGCCGTCATGCCGCAGCCCGAAGGAACGCCCGAGGGCGGCACGCCCATGTGGGGCTCCGGCTTCCTGCCCGCCGTCTATCAGGGGACGCTGCTGCGTCCCGGCGCCAGCCCGATCCTGAATCTGCGGCCTCCGGACGGCGTTACGCCCGATCGTCAGCGCCGCACGCTCGACCTGCTGCAGCGCATGAACGACATCGACACGCCCGAAGGCGACAGCGAGATGGCAGCGCGCATTTCCTCCTACGAACTCGCGTTCCGCATGCAGAGCCACGCGCCGGAAGTGGTCGACCTCTCGAAGGAATCCGACGCAACGCGCAAGCTCTACGGCCTCGATCAGAAACACACGTCGGAATTCGGGATGCGCTGCCTGCTTGCCCGCCGGATGGTGGAACGCGGCGTCCGCTTCGTGCAGTTGTATTCAGGCGGCGGTCCGGTCAGCATGCAGTGGGATGCGCACAAGGACCTCGTCGACAATCACCAGAAGATGTGCGGCTTTACGGATCAGCCCGTCGCCGCGCTCCTCAAGGACCTGAAATCCCGCGGACTCCTCGATTCGACGCTCGTCATTTGGGGAAGCGAATTCGGCCGCCTGCCGACTTCACAGAGCGGCAATGGCCGCGACCACAACCCGCACGGCTACACGATGTGGTTCGCGGGCGGCGGCGTCAAAGGCGGCCAGGCGATCGGCGAGACGGATGAGTTCGGCCTGAAGGGCGTCGGCGAGCGCCGTCACATGCGCGACTTCCACGCGACCATTCTGCACGCGCTCGGCCTCGACTCGAATCAGCTTTGGTATCTCCACAACGGCCGTCAAGAGAAGCTCACCGACTTCGGCGGCAACGTGATCACCCAGGTTTTCGGGTAGTGTGAAAGTTCGTGACGTCATCGGGCTGCTCCATTCGAAGAACTGGCAACAGGTTCGACAGAAGGCAGCCATCGAGTGTTCAAACATCCGACGAAGCCGATGGTTGCCACCGTTCCCGGCCATTGGAATGACGATCTGCCCACTGGTACATTGAAATCAATCCTCAAAAAGGCGGAGGTGGAGGCGTAATGCGGTACGCGGTCGTATTCGAAAAGGCGGAGAATAATTGGGCCGCCTACGTACCTGATCTGCCTGGCTGCATTTCGACCGGCGGTTCTCTTGCAGAAACCAAACGTAACATCCGCGAAGCGGTCGAGATCCATCTTGAGGCCATGAAAGAAGTGGGTGAGCCGATCCCTACGCCTTCCACGGACGTGGACTTTGTCGAGCTTGAGCCTGTCGGCTGATCGTTCCGCGGCGGGTATCTTCTCGCGCCGAGTGCTTTTTGCCAGAGTTGCCGCCGGCTTCGTCGCCAGCCGCCTTGCCGCCTCCGACGACCCACGTTTCACTAACGAGCTCTGGACCGCCATAGAGGCCCTCTACCAGAAAACCCTCGCGCACCCATTTCTGAAAGGCCTTGCCGACGGAACCCTCCCGCGCGCCAGGTTCGAGTTCTACCTCAAGCAGGATGCCCTCTACCTCGGCGCGTTCGCCCAGGTCCTCAACGTCATCGCGTCAAAGTCGCCTCGCGAAGACTGGGCCCGCACCCTCGCCCAGCACGCCATCGACTCCATCAAGGAAAAGGAGTCCCTCCACGAGACGATCCTGAAGGGCGTGGCTCTTAAGGATGGGGGCGCGCGCATGGCGCCGACCAATTACGCGTACACGAACCACCTGCTCGCGACCGCGCAGCGCGGAACATTCGCCGAGGGCCTTGCCGCCGTGCTCCCCTGCTACTGGATCTATCAGGAAGTCGGCAAGGACCTCAAAAAGCGCGGATCGAAAAACGCAGCCTACAAGCGCTGGATCGACAATTACTCCGACCCGGCATACGGAGCGAGCGTCCAGGCGGTACTGCGGATGATGAATTCAGAAGCGACACACCTCTCGACGCGCGAGAAGGCGCGTTGCAAGGACCTTTTCGTCACGTCGGCGCGCTACGAGTTCATGTTCTGGGAGATGGCGTGGAGGCTCGAAGAGTGGCTGCCGTAGAGATTGGGGATGCTGTTGTGGAGGCGTCTGTATGACAGATGAGCAGTTCGCCGAGTACAAGCACGACGCCGTGCATGAGCTCATTCGGCTGAACGATGAATGCGAGCAGCGATTTCGAATTGGGAGTTGGCCAAGATACGATTACGACCTTGATGAGGCTACGCTGACCTTTTCGGATGGCGGAGTGCCGGGGGTGATCGCGGAGGTTCAGGCGGTGGGAAGCACCTCCCACGCGTCTGAAACGTGGCTGTGGAGCTGGGACAACGAAAGTCTCAACGGGCCGTCTACGTCACGGATGGCGGCGGTGCGTGAGTATGGCGAAGTTGAGAACATCGACTCATTAACAACCGCTCTACTTGCCGATAATGAATTCCTCGGCTGGCAAATGGCAGCAATTGCGTGCCGCGTTTTGGGGGGCAAGGGGG
>JBDTTK010000319.1:0-5624 GCA_039930685.1 Bryobacteraceae bacterium
GGGATGAAGACCTGGCGGCGGATGCCCTCGCGGGGACCTTCATAGAGCGAGTTCGCCGCCACGCCGACAATCTCGATGTCGAGCTTGGCGGTGGGTCCGCCGCCTTGGCCGATGTGCCGTCCGACGGCGCTCGCGCTGCCGAAGAAATGGCGCGCGAACTTTTCGTTGACGATGGCTACCTTCGAATCGTCCTTAATGTCGCGCCGATCGAAGTCGCGGCCTTCGAGCATCGGGATGCCCATGGTTTCGAAATAGCCCGGCGAGAGGGAATTCATGAAGGCTTGCATGTCCTCGCCGTCCTTCGCGGTGTGACCTTCGACCGCCATGCTGTTGTCCCACTCGTCGCCGCTTAGTAGGGCCATTGCGGAATACGACGCCGACTTCACGCCGGGTACGGCGCGGATCCGTTCCACGAGTTCCTGGTTGAAGGCAACTGCCTTGTTGTTGTCGTATCCGCTGAGGGCCGGCGATAGCTGGAACGTCACCAGATTGTCGATGTCGCGCAGGCCGGTGTCGGTGGCCTTGAGATTCTGGAGGCTGCGGACGAAGAGACCCGCTCCGAAGAGCAGAAGGAAGCTGAGCGTGACTTGCGCGGCGACCAGGCCTTTGCGCAGGACGAGCGATCCGCCCTGTCCGGCCACGGACCCGACGGTGTCTTTGAGCGTGCCCCATAGGTCGGGGCGGCTGGCGCGCAAAGCGGGCACGAGGCCGAAGACGAGGCCGGTGACGAGAGTGAGGGCGAGGGCAAAGCCGAGGATCCGGAGATCGGGTTCGGGCTGGATGAGCAACGGATTGCCTTCGGACGGGATGAGGGCCACGAGGCCGCGGGTGAGGGCCATGGCGAGGAGGATTCCGGCCACTCCGCCGAGGAACGACAGGAGGAGGCTTTCGACCAACAATTGGCGGATCAACTGGCCGCGCGAGGCACCGATCGAGAGGCGGACGGCGATTTCTTTTTGGCGGGCGAAGGCGCGGGCGATTAACAGGTTGGCAACGTTGGCGCAGGCGATGAGAAGCACGAGCCCGACCATGCACATGAGCACGATGAGGGCGGTAGAGAAGTTATTGCGGAGCTGAGAGTATCCGGTCGCGGCGGGTTCGACGCTCAGAGTGCCGCGCATGAATTCGTCGCGCGCATACTGGTTCCATTTGCTCGCGGCGGGCAGCGTCATTTCATATCGCCGGATTTGCGTGTAGAGGCCTTGCATGGGCGCCTTGGCGGATTCGGCGGTATAGCCGGGCTTCAGCCGCGCGAACACCTGGACCCAACGCGCGCGGCGGTTCTCGATCTGCAGCCAGGTGAAGTCCGGAATCATGACGGGCTTCATGAGGATCGGCACGCGGATTTGCGGCGAGCGCGCGGGGTCGAGTCCGGTGAATCCGGCTGCCGACACGCCGACGATGGTCATCGGGTAGTTGTTGACGAGGATCTTCTTGCCGAGCACCTTCTTGTCGCCGGCAAAGCGCGTCATCCAGTAGTCGTAGCCCAGGACAACGTTGGGATGACCCTGGTAGACGCGGTCGTCTTCCTCGGAGCTGAAGACGCGTCCGATGGCGGGCTTGACGCCGAGCATGGAGAAGTAATTTCCGGAGACCATTTCGGCGTCTACGCGTTCGGTCTGGTTGTCGACGCTGATGGAGGTCGGCACTTCGCGGCGGCAGAGGACTTCGGCGAGCGGGGCAGCCTTCTGCTGGAAGTCGCGGTAGATGGGGTAGGACTGCATCCGGGCGCCCATGTTGCTGCCGTTGTTCGCACCGTGCTGGATGAGCATGACCAGCTCGTCCGGGTTCTTGATAGGCAAGGCGCGGAGCATGAGCTGGTCCATCAGAGTGAAGATGGCGGTGTTCGCTCCGATGCCGAGGGCGAGCGAAAGGATGGCGACGACGGAGAACAATGGGCTTCTGCGCAGGGCGCGGACGGCGAATCGAAGGTCCGCCAGGAGATTCGTCATAAGGGTAATACGGAATTGGAGTGTCGCGGTTACCCGGCGAAAACGATCGCGATGCACTTTTTAGTGCGAGGGCCGGGCGTTACGGCCCTCGACGTATTGGCGTTATACGAACTTCGCGCGTTTGATCGGCAGTTCACGGATCCGTTTGCCGGTGGCCGCGAAGATGGCGGCGGTGAGAGCGGGCGCGATGACGGGAGCGCCGGGTTCACCGACGCCGGCGTGCGGCGCTTTCGAGTCGACGATGGTGATGTCGATTTTACGCGGCGATTGCTTCATGCGCGCTACGGGGAAGTTGTGGAAGTTGGACTGCGTGACGCGTCCGGCGTCCGCGGTGATTTCGCCCATGGCGACGGAGACTCCGAAGACGGCGGCGCCTTCGAATTGCGACCGAACGCGGTCGGGCATGACGGTCTGGCCCACATCGGCGACGGTCCATACGTGCGGAATGGTGAGATTGCCCGAGTTGTCGATGGCGATTTCGACAGCGGTTGCGACGTAGCTCAGGAAGCTGCGGTGCGCTGTGATGCCGATGGCCCGATTCTTCGTGTTCTGGAACTTGCCGTAGCTCGACTTTTCGGCGCACATCTCAAGGACGCGCCGGAGGCGGCCCGTGTCAAACGGAATCGCCTCGGGCGACTGGTCGTTGTTCCAGGGCTTCACGCCGTCCTTGGTGAGGTCGACGTGGCGGTCCGGACCGAGGATTTTCAGGGTGTAGTCGACGTAATTCGAGTTGGTCAGGTGCGCCAGTTCGTCGACGAAGCTGTGCAGCGCGAACCCGTGGAACAGGTGGCAGACGGAGCGCAGCCAGCCCTGCCGGACGTGGTTTTTGGCAGGGCAGTTCTCGGCGCGGATGTTCGGGACGTCGAACAGCATTTCGTTCAGCCCCATGCCGACTTCGAAGTCGCCGCCGTATTCCATGCCGGGGGCGAACGTCGAAACGATCGGCGGAAACGCGCTGCGGAACAGCCAAGAGTTAATCCGGCCGTTCGCGTCAAGGCCGCCCTTCATGTGCATGGCGGCGACCGAATGGTAGTAATCGAACTTGACGTCGTCTTCGCGCGTCCAGATAACTTTGATCGGCTTGCCGGTTGTTCTGGCGAGCAGCGCGGCTTCGACCACGTAATCCGGCTTGGACTTGCGGCCGAAGCCGCCGCCGAGCAAGGTGACGTGGCAGGTTACATTTTCTTTCGGGATGCCAAGCGCGCCCGCGACCGCTTGCTGGACGGCCTGCGGATCCTGCGTACAGCACCAGGTTTCGACTTTGCCGTCGTGGAATTCGGCGACGGCGACGGGCGGCTCCATTGAAACGTGCGCGAGCATCGGCACGTAGTAGTCGGCCTCGAGCTTCTTGGCCGCTCCGGCGTAGGCGGCTTCGAAGTCACCGCGATTGCGGACCACTTTGCCGGGCTTGTGGACGCTCGAGAAAAGCTGCTGTTTGTAGTCGTTCGAGTTGAAGGTTGCGTGCGCGGGGTTATTGTCCCACTCGACTTTGAGCGCTTTGCGGCCCTGCATGGCGGCCCACGTGGAGTTGGCGACGACGGCGACTCCGCCGACCTGCTGGAACAGGTGCGGCTGCTTGAAGCCGGGGAGTTGCACGGTGCGCGCGACGCCCTTCACCTTGAGTGCGTCGGCATCGTTGAAGCTCTTCACTTTCGAGTCGTACACAGGCGGCCGTTCGATGACGGCGTAGAGCATTCCGGGGCGCTTGGCGTCCATGCCGAAAGTTGCTTTGCCGGTGACGATGTCGTGCTGATCGAGGATCGGCACGGCTTTTCCGATGTAGCGATACTCGGCGGGCTTCTTGAGACGGAGATCGGTCTTCGCGGGGACCGGAAGCGTTGAGGCGATCGAGACAAGTTCGCCGATGGTGGCTTTGCGGTTTGAAGACGCGTGGGTCGCGACGCCCAGCTTGAACGACACTTCGTTCGCGGGCACGCTCCACTTTTGCGCGGCGGCGCGCTCGAGCATCAGGCGAGCGGTCGCGCCCGCTTCATGCATGGCGTGGACAAAGTCGCGGACTGAACAGGATCCGTCGGTGTTCTGCGAACCGTATTTTGGATCGCCGATGGCCTGTTCGACGCGCACGGCTTTCCAGTCGACGTCGAGTTCGTCGGCGACGACGAGCGGAAGTGAGGTCCGGCTGCCGGTGCCCATTTCGGAGCGATGGGCCATAATGACGACCTGGCCTGAGGGCTCGAAGCCGAGATAGACGCTCGGCTGCCATGTACCGGCGGCGTTGGCGCGGTCCGTGACGAGGTTCGCACCGAGGACAAAGGCGGCCGCGGAGAAGGCGGCACCCAGGAACTGCCGCCGGTCGAGCGGAAGGATTTCCATTTCGACCTTCACGTCCGAGTGGTTCGCGTATCCTTCGCGGGTCAGGCGACGGATTTCGGAATGGGTTGGCGGCGCGGGGAGTGTCGTGATCGCGACGTGATCCGGCTGCTGCGATTTAGGCGTTGGGACGCTGATTCCCTTGCGGTTGGCCATGATTACTTCACCCCCGCTGCCGCTTTGATGGCGGCATGAATGCGCGTGTAGGTACCGCAGCGGCAGATGTTGCCGTCCATTGCGTTGTCGATCTGGGCGTCGGTGGGCTTGGGCGTTTTCGCAAGCAGCGACGCGGCCTGCATGATTTGGCCGCTCTGGCAGTAGCCGCACTGGGCTACGTTGAACTTCTCCCAGGCGACTTGGACCGGATGCGCGCCGTTGGGACTGAGGCCTTCAATGGTGGTGATCTTCTTACCCGCGACGGCTTTGACCGGCGTCACGCAACTGCGGATCGCCTCGCCGTTCTGATGGACGGTGCAGGCTCCGCAGAGACCCATACCGCAGCCGAACTTGGGACCTGTGAGGTCGAGTTCGTCGCGCAAGTACCACAGGAGAGGCGTTTCGGCGTCTCCATCGAATTTCCGGGATTGCCCGTTGACAATGAGTTCAATCATGACGGTCCTTTCATGATAGAGAATGTGGGCCTTACTAGCGAATGACCATGACTTCGTCGAGCGGCTTCTTCTCGAGCACCGGGACGGTCGCGTCGGGCGCGGGGTAGCCGACCGGCAAGAGAAGAAAGGGACGCTCGTTGGCGGGGCGGCCGAGGACTTTCGCGAGGAAGCCCATTGGGCTGGGAGTGTGGGTGAGGGTAGCGAGTCCGGCCATGTGGAGGGCGGCGATGAGAAATCCGGCGGCGATTCCGACGGACTCCTGCACGTAGTAGTGCTTGATGCGCCGTTCGGGCTGCGATTCGTCGATACCGTAGTCGATGCGGAACATGACGATGAGATACGGCGCGATTTCAAGGAACTCTTTGTGCCAATCGGTGCCGAGCGGCGCCAGCGCTTCGAGCCATTCGTCGGGGAAGCGGTTCTCGTAGTTTTCGCGCTCCTCGGCTTCGGCGGCTTCGCGGATCTGGCGTTTGACGTCCGCGTCCCGGACGACGACGAAGCGCCAGGGCTGCTGGTTGGCTCCGCTGGGCGCGATGCCGGCGACGCGGATGGCGTCCTCGATGACTGCGAGGGGGACCGGATCCGGGGAGAAGGCGCGGATAGTCCGGCGGGTGCGCATGGAGTCGAGAAAGCCGCGGGCACGTTTCACTTGCTCGGCGGAAGAAAGCCGGTGGAATTCCAGAGGCTGATGAGGATACATAGAAGCTGCCGGTTACCATTATCCCGGTTC
>JBDTTK010000320.1:0-5609 GCA_039930685.1 Bryobacteraceae bacterium
TCCGCGATGGTGTCGAGCCGCGTGGGCTCCATCGTGCCGGGGGCGTGCAAGGGAATGCTCCGGAGGTCCAACGTGTTGCGGACCTGGTTCTCCGGGTATTGAACAGTGAGCAGGTAATCGCGGCCGCTCTTGGGATCTACCCAGAAGCCAGGCGCGATCATCTGATTGGAGGTGAGCGCCGTGATGACGTTGCTAACCACCTCGCGCTGCTCGAGGCCGGCGGCCGAAGCGCGCGTGCGGTTGACATTGAGGCGAAGGACCGGAGAATCGACATCCTGCGGGATAAAGACCTGCTCCACTTCGCGCAAGTCGCGAACGTGAGACGCGATGTCGGCAGCCACCCGATGCGCTCCACGAATATCTGAACTGCTGATCTGGATATCAATCGGTGCGGCGACGCCCATGTTCAGCACGGAATCGACGAGGCCGCCCGATTGGAAGAAAGTCGTCACTTCCGGTAGCTGCTCCGAGAGCGCCTTGCGCACGCGGCGCATGTATTCGTAGCTGCCGATCTTGTGATCTTCCTTGAACGCCGCCTGCACCACTGAGGAATGCTGACCGGTGCTTTGCGAATAGATCGAGGACATGCCGGGAGTGACGCCAATATTGGACACGATGACATCGAGGTCTTTGGGATCCACGATCTTCCGAATGATGTCTTCGACGCGGGCAATTTTCTTTTCCGTGTCTTCGATGCGCGTGCCTGTCGGAGCTTTCACGTTTGCGACAAACTGAGCGGCGTCGGTTCGCGGGAAGAACGACTGTCCGATGCGCGGCCACACGACCAGTGTCGCGGCGGAGAGAGCGAGCGTAGCGATCAGCACAGTACCAGGCGCACGCAGGGCGGCGCGAGCCATCCGCTCGTAGGCATTCAGCACTTTATTCAAGCCGTGCTGGAAGATCGCATGAACCTTGTTGCTGTGTCCCGCGTGGGGATGGATATAGCGCGCCGCGAACACCGGCACCACCGTCAGCGCAACCGCGTAGGAGACGAAGAGAGCAATCGAGACCGCGAGAGCCATGGCGGTGAACAGGAATTTGCTGACGCCGTAAAGAAGTACGACGGGGAAGAAGACGACAACGGTCGTCAGTGTCGCGGAAAGAACCGGCAGGGTGACTTCATGGCCGCCCTTCTCCGCCGCTACGACGGAGGTCGCGCCCATCTCCAGATGGCGATAGACGTTCTCCAATACGATCACGGAGTTGTCGATGATGCGCGAGAACGCGAGCGCGAGGCCGCCCAGCACCATCGTATTGATTGTGTTGCCGCCGAGCCACAGGACCAGAAATGTTCCTAGCGCCGAGAGAGGGATCGAGAGACAGACGGCGATGGTCGCGCGGAAGCTGCCCAGGAACAGCAGAACCATCACGGACGTCAGTACAAGGCCGATGCCGCCCTCATGCAGCAGTGTTTCGATGGAGCTCTTCACGAACAGCGACTGGTCGAACACAACGCCCGTCTTTAGCTCTTTGGGCACATCGACGAGCCCTTTCAACCTCTCGCGAACGCCATCCACCACCGCGATCGTGTTCGCGTCGCCGCCAAGCTTGAGCACAGGAAAGTACACAGACCGTTGCCCGTCGATTCGGACCACGTTGTACTGCAGCGCCTCGCCGTCCACCGCGTGGCCGATGTCGCCAATGGTGACCAGGGCGCTCCCGCTGCGTTTGATCGGGACCTGATTGATGTCGGGCACCTCCTCGATCATCGAATTGCTGTACAGGTTGTAGTCCACCGGACCGATGCGGACGTCGCCTGCCGGCAGCACGA
The DNA here is from genome assembly GCA_039930685.1 of Bryobacteraceae bacterium. Taxonomy (GTDB): domain Bacteria; phylum Acidobacteriota; class Terriglobia; order Bryobacterales; family Bryobacteraceae; genus JBBQWZ01. Next base: position 1,772 of record JBDTTK010000320.1, read on the forward strand.
CGTTCGAGTTGTTGATGGCGCGCACGACGTCCATCGGGCTGAGCTTGAATGCTTCCAGTTTTTCCGGCTGCGCATACACCATGACCTGCCGGACGCGTCCGCCGAACGGCTGGGCCATCGAGGCTCCGGCCACACCCGCAACCTGATTCCGGACCGGCACCGCGACGATGTCGCGGATCGTAGCTTCACTTAGGCCTTCGCCCTTCGCCGTCACGAGGCAGACCGGAAGACTCGACGCATCGAATTTCATGACGACCGGCGGGAGAGTGCCTTGAGGAAGCTTTCGCAGGTTTGACATTGCTATGTTCGCCACATTGCTGGCGGCCGAATCCGCGTTGGTGCCCGGCTGGAAGTAAAGGCGAACGATGCTGACGCCGGCAAGTGACCGGCTCTCGATGTGCTCAATGCCGTCGGCAAGTGTGAAATAGCGTTCAAGGCGCGAGGAGATGCCGGCCTCGATTTCCTGTGGGGGCATGCCGGAATAAAACGTGGCGACGACGACGACGGGAATGTTGATGCGCGGGAACAGATCGACAGGAAGCGTCGCGACCGCGACGCCGCCAAGGATCAAAACGATCAGGCAGATCACGACGATGAAGTAGGGATTGCGAATCGCGAAAGAGGACATCTAGCGGCCTCCCAAGTTCAACTTGACGATTTGCCCGAGCCGAACCTGCGAGCGGCCGCCGGTCACTACAAGATCGCCTTCCGCCAGGCCTTTGAGGATCTCGACCTTCTCGGGTGTCTCCAGCCCAATCGTCACCTCGCGATCTTCCACCTTCTTCTGCTGATCCACCATGTAGACGTGGGATACGCCCTTTTCGAGAAACACGGCCTGAACCGGGACCGCGAGAGTCTTGTCGCGACGATCCAGCGAGAGAATCGCAGTGCCGAACATCCCCGGTTTCAAATCGCCATTCGGATTGTTGACGTCTATTTGAGTCTCCATAGTACGGGTTGAGTCCTGAAGGCGGTCCGCAAACCGCGACACTCTTCCGTCGAAGGTGCGGTTGACCGCGTCGACTCGTATCTTGAGCTTTCCGCCGACCTTGATGCTAGGCACCGCGCTCTCCGGAACCGCCAGCACCATCCGCAGGCGTGAGATGTCGGAGATCCGAACGACTGGGCTGGCCTGCGAACTTGAGGAGGTCCCCTGCTGGATCATCGCGCCGATATCCACATACCGCTTGGTGACCACTCCCGCGAACGGTGCCACAATGCGCGAATAACTATTCATCGTGGTGACGCGTTCTTCCGATGCCTTGGACGCCAGTACCTGCTGTTCAGCGGCGGCCACGGCGGCCTTCGCCGTTTCGATCTGGCCCTCCGCCAGTTCATCCTTGGTTCGGACGTCGTCCAGCTCCTGCTGCGCAATCAGGTTGGGGCGGGACTTGGCGACCTGTTCGAGCCGGCCGAGATTCAAGTGAGCGTTCCGGTGGGAGGTATCAGCCCGGACCAAGTCCGTTTTCGCGCGGACTACCTCCGCCTCGGCACGTCGTTTGGCGGCGACGGCCTGGGCCGCTTCGTCCACCATTTCCGGGATCTCCAATATCGCAATGACCTGGCCCGCGCGCACGTGGTCGCCGACATCCACGGAGATGGATTTCAGGTAACCGGCTACTTTGGCGTGGAGTTCCACTTCCTGGAACGGACGGAACTCTCCGTTGATCGTGACCTCACGACCAAGATCTTCCCGTGCCACGGGCACTGCCGCGACTGTCGGCGCCTCGGGCTCCGAATGTAACTCCGCGGTGGGAACCGGCGCGCAGCCGGACATCCACAGCCCACCAGCTAGAACAACGCATACGCCCAATAGGGGACGTCGCATGAGACCCTCCCAGATTACTTTGATTATTTGGAATGGAACGATTCGCCGCTCAGGAACGAGCTGGTGGCGGCCGGAGGAACAAAGAGCGATCGTAATGCGGCGAGCGGATGGGCGGGGCGGGCCGAACCTCGACCAGAACCGGCGGTTCGCTGGTCGGTACGAGAATCATGACGACTTCAGTCAGGGGCGTCACGCTGACCGGATCCATCCTGCATTCGCTGAGCTTCGTGGATTGCGCACAGACGCGCGTCGCCGGATCCAGGTTTTCGTAAACGCTCAATTTCGCCCGCGTGGACACGCAAAGGATCGCTACGATGAGCAGCAAAATGACCGAGGCGGTCAGCGTCGGGCGCGAAGAGGTAGAAGACACCGTGAAATCGCAATAATAGCGCACTTCCGGGCGGGCAATTCCTCAACCCTGGTCTTCGGAGGGTGGTTTCTTGTGTTTCGGCTTCTTCCGCTGGGTCTTCGGAAGGATGGGGCGGCTGGCCGGAACGGTCCCTACGCGCTCCCGGGCGATGGCCTTGACTTCCTTTTTTTGATCGAAGACTTTTCGCCTCGCCATGGCTCTAGTGTATCTGCCGGTGGCAAGCTACCGGAAAGCCCTCGCTTGACGCCGTTCCAAAACGGTCCCTACAATGAAGGTGGCAAGTAAGGAGGCCCTTATGCTAAGGTCCATCGGCCTACCGGAACTATTGATCATTCTCGCGGTCGCGGTGCTGCTGTTTGGCGGCAAGAAGATTCCTGAGGTGGCAAAAGGTCTCGGCGAAGGTATTCGCAATTTCAAGAACTCGCTGAAAGGCGACGAACCAGCGGCCCCCGAAGAAAAGAAGCAGGCATAAGGCTTCCTGGGATGCTCGCAGTTTGAGCGTCGGCTATCCGGATTCAACCCGCTACTCCTGAGAAGGATTCAGCGGCTCACTCGAAAAGCAAAAACCCCGCCAAGGCTTCGGCCCGGCGGGGTTTCTTCTGTTAGGAGAGAGTCGGAAAAACCGGCTACTTCTTCTTCGGCGGAACGATCGCGTCACGAACGGTCTTCGCGACGCGGAACTTCACGACCTTCTTGGCCGGAATCTTGATCGCAACGCCGGTCGCCGGATTGCGGCCCATGCGCGCTTTGCGGTCCACACGGACGAGGCGTCCGATCCCCGGCAATACGAACATGCCGTTCTTCTTCGTTTCCTTCACGGCCATTTCGGCGAAGGTGGTCACGAATAGCTTCGCGACCTTGTTGCTTACTTCACAAGCTGCCGCCAGCTCTTTCACCAGTTGCGATTGTGTCATGCGTGCTGCTGCTGCCATAGTGCTCCTTTAAGACTGATTCTCCCGATTTTTCTTCTCACCGACCTTCTCTCAAAGATCGTGTGCTGCAGCCATCCTGGTTTCGATAAGACCCTCAAGTGGCCGCAAAAGACTGCCGCGCCATGCGGGCGCCAGCCTCAAACGCTACCAAATGATAACGGAAGCAAAAACCACTGTAAAGGGCAAAAGCGCGAAAAACGCCCGTTTTCTGAGGTTTTCGACATTCGTCCAATCGTCGCCGATTTCCACAGGCCCGGTTTGCGGCCCCGCGTACGCCTTCGCGAGGCCGCGGATCCGGCCGGCGAGCCCTCCGAATTCGGCCAGCGCAGAGCTTCGTTTGCTATACTGAAAAGCGTCGAATCACGATCTTATCCAAAGGACCGCGCGTTGGCTTGTCGCCCGCGCCCAGTAAGCAACAATGCCAAAACGTACGTTTCAACCCAATAATCGCAAGCGCGCCAAGACGCACGGTTTCCGTGCGCGCATGAAGAGCAAGGACGGGCAGGCCGTGCTGAGCCGCCGCCGGGCTAAGGGACGCCATTCGCTGACCGTAAGCGACGAGCGCGCCGTCCGGAACTCTCATTAGGCTTTCGTTCCCCAAACAGGCCCGAATTCTGAAAACCCGCGATTTTCGGCGGGTTTACGACAGCGGTTTACGATTACCCGGTCCGCTGTTTGTGGCGTTCTACCTGCGGTCCGATCCGAGCC
>JBDTTK010000321.1:0-5609 GCA_039930685.1 Bryobacteraceae bacterium
GGATCGACGATCATATTGCTGATCTGCTGGCCGTCGCGGAGCCCTATATTGCGCCAGGTCTTGCCGCCGTCGGTGGTCTTGTAGACGCCGTCGCCGACCGAAAGATCGGGCCGCTGCAGTCCCTCGCCGCTGCCGACGTAGATCACATCCGGGTTCGATTGCGCGATCGCGAGCGACCCGACGGAACCTGTCGGCTGCTCGTCGAAGATCGGCTGCCAGGTCCGCCCGTAGTCCGTCGTGCGCCAGACGCCTCCGTTGTTCACGCCGATGTAGCAGACGTTCGGCTGTTTGATCACGCACTCGGCGGGCACGGTCCGGCCGCCCCGAAACGGACCGATGTCGCGCCACTTGATATCGGCGTACAGCTTGGGATCGAACTGCTGCCCGAAGCTAAGCAGCGGCACGAAGGCGAGCAGAAATGAGTAGGCGTGATATCGGCGCATGAGACCCTCTGAGCTTCAGATTTTCGCATAGTCGCCGGAAGTCAGCCGCCGCCTGCTTGGATTCAAGCCGTTTTTGAGAAGTATTTCTCGCGGATTACGGTCAAGTGGTGCAACTCGTGGCCGGCAATGATCCAGGCAAGCGCGCGCGCCGAAACCGCGTAGGTGCTGGCGACGCCCCGGCGTCCCCAAGCCTCGTCCTGCAAATGTTCAAGAAGGAGAATGGTCGACTTCCGGACGACGTGCAGTTCCTCGATCAGGCTCGCGGGGCTGCACGCATCGAACGCAGCCGACTGCACATAGTCGTCCTGCTCAAACCCCTCTATCGGCGTGTGGTCGTTTCGGCCGATCCGCAGCGCGCGATAGGCGAAGATGCGTTCCGTATCGATCATGTGCCCGATGCACTGCTTCACGCTCCACTTGCCCGCCGCGTAGCGGTGGCCCGCCTGCGCTTCGGTAAGAGAACCCAGGTGAGCGACGCTGGTGTCGATCTGGCGGCGCAGAGTCGCGAGGATGTCGCCATCCGGAACCAGTGAAATGTATCGGGAGTAGTACTCGAAGTATTCGTCTGCAGCGGGCCGAGGTTGGCGGTTCATTCTCTCTATCCTAGACGCGGATTCGCATTCTGGCTGGAATCCCGCTAACGGTAAGGAACGTATGCATCCTGCCAACTGTCCGGACGCGGAAAGATTCGCGTGCTGTCAGCGCGTAGGTAGTCGGTGTTGAACGCAAACCCGCACTGTTGACAGCGCAGGAACGCGCCGTCGCCGCCATGATTGTCTTCAAAATCCGTGTACACGTGGTCTGTCGGCAGAGCGAACTTCTGGACTAACTGGTCGTACAGGATCGCGACGCTGCAATCGAGAACATTCGCGAACTCGCCGGTGTACTTCATCTTTGGCCGGACACGCACGCCGCTAGTGCGCATCGCATGCTCGATTTCACGGAAATGCGAGCAGGCCAACAGCATATGAGGATTTTCGAGATAGGCGATCTCGAAGTCGGTGATGAGGTCGCCCTTTTCGGCCATTTCCGCGTACTTCTTCGTGGCCGCATTCGCCTTCAACGCCGCAATCCGCCGCGCTTTCCGCTCCTGCCATTCCATGGCCGCTTCTCCTCGCTGTCTGTCGATCCGGCCACGATCCGCGCGCGATAGCCGGTTCGCGCTCGGCCCGTTTAGTCGAGGGAGTAGCGCCGAAAAGACGGCGCCGTATGCGATTCCCACAGCGCCGAACCCGAGTTGGCCCGGCATCGAGTCCCAATGCATCACTCCAAACCAGAGATAGCCCAAACCGCCGAGCCCACCCAGCATTGCCAGCACAGCGAGAACGATGAGAAAGCGCACCAGGATCCAGAGTGGCACAACGGCGCCAAAAAAGAATGCCGCTTTCACGATGGGAAAGCGGCGGCATGATCGTGTGGGCGGACGGGTGGCCGAATGGCTTCGCCAACTCACGTTTTCAAAAATGGATAAATGAACTTCCGGCGAGATCCTGTGCGGACCGCACCGTACCGCTATTCTTGCGGCTGCCGGAGCATTGGGTCCGCGCTCGAAAACGCAGGTAGGTCCAGATCCTCGTCGTCGCGCGGCGACAATTCAAAGTCGTCGGGCGATCCGTCCGGCTTCTTTTCCGATTTCCGCTGCAACCGCTTCGCCTGTTTGTCGCGAGACTTCTCCATGCGGGCGGCTTCTTTCTGTCGCTTGTTAAAGGTTGTACGTGAACGTGTGGCCATCGGCCGTGTCCTCCTTCAAAGAGCAAGCCCCGCTTTGAAGCGCGGGGCTTCTGTGATACAAAAACCAGCCGGAAACTACCAGCGTTTGGGACGGCGATCGCCGCCGCGTCCGCCGCCACCACCACCGCCTTCAGTCTTGGGGCGGGCTTCATTTACGTTGATCGCGCGTCCGCCGAGGTTCGCGCCGTTGAGTGCCGCGATCGCCTGCTCCGCTTCGTGCGAGTTCGACATCTCGACGAACCCGAATCCGCGCGAACGACCCGTGTCGCGGTCGGTGACGAGGCTGACACTCTCGACCGTGCCGTGCTGCTCAAAAAGCGCACGCAGGGATTGTTCGGTGGCCCCAAAATCCAGGTTCCCGACAAATAGTTTCTTCAAAATTTTCTCCTTACATTTGACGGCGGGCAGTTCGAAGCGGAATGGAAATTCAGCCTAGAGGGCAGGACGATCAAACGCATTTTGAGTGTAGCAGGTTTCCTGCATCGTCCCAAATTTCGGACGATCTTGGGCAGCGTAACCGGCCAACGGAGACCAAGGACGAGCCAGCCTATCTGATTCATTCGACTAGGCTATTGTCAATGTTTTTGTAGACCGGCGAGTCGCGTCGAGGCGCGCACGGAGCGGAAGGAAGCCCCGCGTAGTAAGCGCCCACATGGCATGGATCACGGAATACAAGCGGTCTTCGTAATCCCTGAGAATGGCCACGGAAAGCGGAGGGGCGATTCGCGCGGTCAGCGACTGGGCGTCTGCCACGCGAGCTGATTCACATTCGAGGAATCAGCGTGAAACGTCATTTCACCGAAGTACACAGACTGTCATGGTGGAGAGAGATCAGCGAGCGAAGATAGGGACCGATAAAGTCAGCTCCGCGAAATCCGGCCTGCTTGGCAGCGGCCTCCTGCTTGTCCTTGGGCACGGATGCGCTTTCCGCGAAATGGGGCAGATCGCGATAGGCTCCGACGGTGAACAGGTCCCAAGCGGCGCCCTGGTCATGCGTGAAGATCAGATTTCGCGGTCGTCCGATTGCTACCTGATACGCATTCTCCATTTCCCGCTCCTTGTACAGATCGGCCTGCTTACCCGGAAGCGAAATGAAGATCTCGACGTGGAAGAATCCTGCAGGCGCGAATGCTTTCTTCACGTCGGCGAGCGGCGGACCCTCCACGAAGACCTCCTCGTGCCAGGCGACATCCTCGTAGAATTTCTTCGCAAACTCGGACTGCGGAACGCCGGATTTGGAATACGCGGCGTTGCGTTTCGCGACGCGCCCCGCGGCAAAGTATTCGCTCCACGAATTCATCGGGAAGAGCAGCAGAAGATCCCAGCGGTCGCCCTGCGAATGCCGCATCCAGAGCGGACGCTCGTCGCCCGACGCATCGTACACCGGCATGCGGGATTTGTAGAGGTCAATGAGTTCCAGAACCTTGCCCGGCGCGGCTTGCACAAAGAGCGCCTTGTAAAGGTAAGAGTCGGCGGCGGAAAGCAGCGGCGCGAACAGCAGGAAAGCGAGGATCTTCATCCACACCACTATAGGCGGTCGGCGAGCGAGCGGTAGGGCTCAAGCGGACCGGACGTAAGTCGGCCCCCTGGAAACGGCTGAGTGCGGCCTCTGTCAATCAAGCGCGGTCGTAGGACAGCGTCCGGATGCGCCAAATGAAGCCGTCGAGAACGTAGTGCGTCGCTTGCGGAAGCGCCAGCAGCGGCACCAGCAACGCCAGAAGCATATCGTTCGAGATACCGGGCAGAAAGGCAAGCCACGCGAAAAACTGCGTGTGCTGCCGCCAGACAAGAACATCCCAAAGCGCTTCTTCGATATAGGCGAACCCGATCAGCAATCCGAGGAACGCGGGAATCATCGCCGGCACGAACCAGCGCTGGAGATAGGCGCGCTTCGGCGGAGCCGCGCTCGCCGTCTGACGGCGCTCGTACATCCAGACAAGAGCCATGTACGGGATTCCATGCGCCACGACATTGGTCACAGTGAAGGCGAGATCTCCGTTGAAGACCACGATGCCCGTGTACCACGAGACCACCGTGCCGGCCAAAATCAGGTTCTTCGGCAGATTCCCGCGGCGGACAACGGCTTCGGAGATGACGTACGCGGCAAGTAGCGCAATGTAGATCAGGCGCGCCGTCTGCTCCAGGCCGGGTAGGGACAGCCGGAGGAAGTCACCGGCGACAAACCACGCAAAGACGCGATCGTGCGTATGCCAATAGATCAGGGGATACAGCGTTGCCGCATAGATTGCCGCGCCATCAAGTCGGCGCTTCCACGCCGGAAGCGCGTCTTTTCGCGAATAGAGACGAAGAAATCCGTACTGCTGCCGGACAAAGTGATACGCGGCGACATAAGCGAGAACGCGCCAGAAGACCATCGATCCCGCCGAATAGAGCAGAACTCCGCCAACCCAACAGAGCGCCGGAATCATGTAGAGCAGCGTCGAATAGCGGGCGCGCTCTTCCGGATCGAAATACGTGCGGTACAGAGTCGAATAGACGTGCGCGACGTCGACGCCCACAATCAGCAGGAGCCATGCCAGCGGAGTCACCGGCGCCTGGAAGAATCCCGGAAACGCGAAGACCAACGCCGTTACGGCGAACGCGGGTGCGAGAATGAACGCACCATCCGCCGCGGGCGAGTAGAGCCACGGCTGCTTGCGCGAGGGCATTCCTAGAAAAGTATACGGCAGATAGCGGAACCGGAGGCTGTCGCGCGCGGATTAGCGCGCTCGATCGGCTGCTCGGGCGATGGGCTGCGTAAGTCCGGCGTTGATGGCCAGCTGCGTCAATCCGGCGACGTTGTTCACACCCAGCTTCTTCATCATGGTCTTGCGGTAGCTGCGGATCGTCTGCAGGCCGAGGTCAAGGAGCACTGCGATATCTTTGCTCGTCTTCCCGTCGGCGACCATTCGCAAAACCTGCAGTTCGCGCGGCGAAAGCCCCTCGAGGACCGAGTGCGCGGGCTTGGTCTCGAGATCGCCCTTCTGAATCCTGTTCAAAAGCTGCTGGGATACCTGCGGCGAAAAATACAAGCCGCCCCTCGCCACCATGCGCAATGCTTCTACGAGATCGTTGTCGGAGGCCTTCTTCAAAACAAATCCGCGAGCGCCGGAGCGCGTCGCCGACATGACCGCCTGATCGTCGTCATACATCGAAAGAATGACGACTTTGGATTCCGGATTATGCCGCAGAATTTCGAGTGTGGCTTCGACCCCGTTCAAGCCTTGCAGACCGATGTCCATGATGATCAAGTCCGGCCGCAGCTTGCGCGCAAGCTGCACCGCATCCGGACCGTTCTCGGCTTCGGCAACGACTTGAAATTCGTCGCCGCGGCTCAAGATTGCCTTGATGCCGTCGCGCATGATCTTGTGATCATCGACGAGTAGGACTTGAAATGCCATAAACCAACTTCACAATTGTACCCCCGCCCGCAAC
>JBDTTK010000322.1:0-5590 GCA_039930685.1 Bryobacteraceae bacterium
GGTCGAAAGCGAGATTCTCGATCAGGTTCCGCAACTCAGCATTGCGTTCCTTGGTGGCCTGATCCTTGACGAACTCAATGCCGATCATGAGTCCGAGTCCGCGGACGTCGCCCACGTAGCGGAACTTCGAAGGCCATTGCTTCATGCGGTCCATCATGTGAGCGCCGACTTTGGCGGCATTGTCGACGAGTTCCTGCTCCAGCAGTTCGATTGTGGTGAGGGCGGAGGCGATACAGACCGGATTTCCGCCGAAGGTCGACGCGTGCGCGCCCGGCTTCCAGTCCATGACGTCGGCACGGGCGACGGTGGCGCCCAGCGGCATGCCGCTGGCGATGCCTTTGGCAAGCGTCATGATGTCGGGCACGGCTCCGAAATGCTCGCTCGCGAACATCTTACCGGTACGGCCCATGCCGCATTGGACTTCGTCGAACATGAGGAGAATTCCGTGGCGGTCGGCGACGGCGCGGAGTTCATCAAAGAACTTCTTCGGCGGGACCACGTATCCGCCTTCGCCCTGTACTGGTTCGACCATGATGGCGGCGACTTCTTCCGCCGGAAGGATGGTCTTGAAGAGCTGTTCCTCGATGACCTTGACGCATTCGACGGCGCAGGAGTCCGGCGTTTTGCCGTAGGCGCAACGGTAGCAGTAGGCGTAGGGGATATGGGTCACGCCCTGCATGGGAAGGAGGCCGAAGCCCTTCTTCTGGACGCTCTTGCTGCCGGTGAGACCGAGAGAGCCGAGGGTGCGGCCGTGGAATCCGCCGACAAAGGCGATGAACTTATCGCGGCCCGAATGATAGCGGGCCATCTTGATGGCGGCCTCTACTGATTCGGTTCCGGAGTTGCCGAAGTAGACGCGCTTGGCGGAGTCGCCGGGCGCGAGCCCGGCAAGCTTCTCCGCCAATTCCACCATGTTCTCGTAGTAGAAATCGGTCCCGGACATGTGGAGAAGCTTGGCGGCCTGCGCCTGGATCGACGCGACCACTTTGGGGTGGCAGTGTCCGGTGGACACGACGGCGATTCCGGCGTTGAAGTCGAGGAATCGATTGCCGTCGACGTCTTCGATGATGGCGCCTTCTCCGCGCGCGGCGACGAGCGGGTAGCCGCGAGTATACGACGGCGAGAGGACCTGATTATCGCGGTTGATGATGGCCTGGGCCTTGGGGCCTGGCAGGGAAGTCTTGCGGCTGGGAAGGTCCACGCGGACCGCATCCATGGTTTTCATTGCATATCTCCTTTTGGAACTAGACCTGTTGGAAAGCAGGGCAATCGGGATTCCGAAATGGAACCGGTTGCAGATTCAGGGAGAGAGACGAATGAAGTTAGTCGCAGCCGAAGAGCGAGGGACGCTCTTGAGACGGGCAAAGCTGAGGAAGGCGCGACATCCTTTTCTATTGTAGCGCGGATCGCCTGGCGTTTACGGCATTTTTTTGCCGCGGAGCCAGATAAATGGCGCTTTCCGATCGATTCCGAGCGATTGGCGCGCAGCATTCCGCGCGGACGCGCTTTGGCAACCGGCGTGCATCGATGTGGGCATGTTGGCCAACGTCACTTCCAAATTGGAACACTACATGGATCTGCTGGCCACGCGGCAAAAGCTGGTGGCTTCGAATATCGCAAACGCCGACACACCCGGATACAAGACGAAGGACATCGATTTCGACGCCGAGTTCCGGGCGGCACTGCAAGGCACCCCGCCGCAGGTGATGGAAGTCGGCGGACTCGCGGTGCACAACGATGGGAACAATGTGAGCATCGACCGCGAGGCCAGGATGCTGGCCGAGAATGCAATCCGCTTCAACGTGGCGTCCAATCTGGTCCGCGGTCAGTTGAAGACGATCCGCATGGCGATCCAGGAAGGGCGGAACGGATGAGTTTGTTTTCGACGTTGAGCGTAAGCGCGTCAGGGATGACGGCGCAGCGATCGCGGGCGGAACTGCTCGCGGAGAATCTGGCAAACGCCGAGACGACGCGGACGCCGCAAGGCGGCCCGTACCGGCGGAAGGATGCGGTCTTTCAGACGGACGACGTTACGTCGCCATTCGGTTCGGTATTCCAGCGGGAGTTGTCGACGGGCGTGTCGGTCGCCGAAGTGGTCGAGGACACGCGCGAGCCGGATAAGCGCTACATCCCGGGTCATCCGGACGCGGACGCGCAGGGTTACGTGGCATTCCCGCGCGTGAATCCGGCCGAGGACATGGTCGATCTGGTGAGCGCATCGAGAGGCTATCAGGCGAACGTGGCGGCTATGGGAGCCGTGAAGGACATGATTAACCGCTCGATCGATCTGCTGAGGGGATAGGCGATGACGATTCCACCGATTTCCTCGAGCGGCGCGATCGCAGGGGCCGCGCCGATCACGCCGCCGGCGCTGGATCCGAAGCCTGCGGGCACCTTTCAATCGATCTTTTCCGAAGCCGTAGATCAGGTGGGGAAGTATCAGCAAACGGCGAAGGCGGCGACCGACCGGTTCCTGTCGGGCGAGGACGAGGATCTGCACCATGTGGCGATTGCGGGTCAGCAGGCGGACCTGGCATTTCAGTTGTTTCTCGAAGTTCGGAATAAGGTGGTCAGCGCATACCAGGAAGTGATGCGCATGCAGATCTGACCGTCACGCCGCTTGAGCTCCTCGAATGAACCAGCTTCGACAATTGATCGCATCCTTGTCCGTGCGCCAGCGCGTCGTCATCGGCGTAGCGGCGCTGGCCGTCGTGGCGGGGCTGTGGTGGTTCACGCAATGGAACAACGAGCGTGATTTCAAGCCTTTGTTCACGAATTTGTCGGCGGAAGACGCCGGAGCGGTGGTGAACCGGCTCCGCGAGTCGGGAGTGGAGTTCCGGCTGAGCGAGGGCGGGGGATCGATTTCGGTGCCGTCCGCGAAGGTGGCGGAGGTCCGATTACAGCTAGCAAGCGCGGGCCTGCCGAAGTCCGGACGGATCGGCTTCGAATTGTTCGATAAGGCAAACCTGGGTGCAAGCGAGTTTACGGAGCAGGTGAACTTTCATCGGGCGATGGAGGGAGAACTGGAGCGGTCGATCATGGCCATTTCCGAGGTGGAGCAGGCGCGAGTCCACGTCACTCTCGCGAAGGAAAGCGTATTCCTCGAATCGCGGCAACCGGCGAAGGCCAGCGTGCTGCTGAAACTCCGGATCGGCGCAAAGCTGTCACCGCAGAATGTGAACGCGATCTGCCATCTGACGGCCAGCGCGGTGCCTTCCCTGCTGCCGGAGGCGGTGAGCGTGGTGGATTCGGACGGCAATCTCTTGAACCGTCCGCGCCGTCCGAGCGGCGACGACGGCGATGCGTCGGATGCGATGCTCGACTACCGGAAGACGGTGGAGCGGGACCTGCAAAACAAGATATCGGCGACGCTAGAGCCCATTCTGGGAGCGGACAAGTTCCGCGTGGGCGTATCCGCCGATTGCGACTTCACAAGCGGCGAACAAAACGAAGAGGTCTTCGATCCTTCGAAAAGCGTCATGGTGACGTCGCAACGGACCGAGGATGGCCCTGGGATCGTAGGCTCGTCGGGAGTTCCCGGCACGGCCTCGAACCTCCCTCGGCCAACCTCGACGCCGTCGAAAGGATCCGGCAGCTACGTGCGGCGGACCGAGAACGTTGCCTACCAATCGAGCCGCACGGTGAAGCGAACCAAAATTCCGCAGGGCGCGGTGAAAAAGCTGTCGCTCTCGGTACTTCTAGACCATACCCTGCGAGTGGAAGGAACCGGAGCCAAGGCCAGACAGGTAGTGGATCCGCCGACACCGGAAAAGCTGAAGGTGGTCCGCGACCTGGTGGCAGCCGCCGCGGGATTTCAGCAGGATCGCGGCGATCAATTGGTGGTCGAGAGCTTTCCGTTTACATCGACGAGGCCAATGGAGGCGCCGCAAGGGGGTCCGCCGGCGGCGCCTCCCGATTCTCTGCCCTGGGCTCCTCCATGGATGAAGGCCATTCTTGCGAACCGGAACGCTCCGGTGCTGATCGGAATTGGCGCGGCGGCGATGCTTGCGTTATTCGGGGGCTTGATGCTGCTCTTGCGGCGGAGAAGATCGAGCGTCGAGTTGGAGGACTCGGCAGCGCTATCAGCACGGAGCCAAGCCAGCCTTGAAGCCTCCGATCTATCGCCAGAAGGGCTCCAGCGGCAGATCGACGCAAAGTTCGCGGAGCAACAAAACGAACGGGCAAAGCTCACAGCCGAAGCGGTCGCGGCGCTGCAACTGCCCAAGGTTTCGACAAAGAAGACGGATGTTCTGTCGAGGCATATCGGCGAGGAGGCAAAGAAGGATCCGATGGCGATGGCCCAAATCGTACGGAGTTGGTTGAATGGTCAAGACAGGTGATCACGAGCCGGAACGCTTGACCGGCCTCCGCAAAGCAGCCATCCTGACGATCGTCCTCGGCGACGAGACGGCGGGCGAGATCCTGAAGAATCTGGACGAGGACGAGGTTCAATTGATCGGGCGCGAGGTGGCACGCGTCCATACGCTGACTTCGGAGGACGCGGAAGGAGTCCTCGAAGAGTTCTACCAAATGTCGGTCGCCCACGACTATGTCCTAAAGGGCGGCCTCGACTACGCGCGCAAGCTGCTGAACAATGCGTTTGGGCCGGACCAGGGCAAGCGTATGCTCGACCGGCTGATGAAGACACTCGGCGCGGAGACGGCAAACTTCGACGCTCTGCAGAAAACCGATCCGCAGCAACTTGCCAAATTCATCCACAGCGAGCATCCGCAAACGATCGCGTTGATCCTCTCGCACCTGAACCCTTCGCAAGCGGCCGGGCTGCTGTTCTCGCTGCCGCCCGAACTGAGGGCGGATGTGGCGCTCCGCATGGCGAACCTCGACCAGATTTCGCCGGAGATCATTTCCAAAATCGCGGGCGTGATTGGCTCGAAGCTGAAGTCGCTGGGTGAGCTCAGCCGGGAAGCGTATGGCGGCGTGCGAGCGGTCTCAGAAATGTTCAACCGGCTGGACTCGACGACAAGTAAGGAGATTCTCGAGAACATCGAGCAGGTGAATCCGGGCTTGGTAGAGACGATCCGCCACCTGATGTTCGTCTTTGAAGACCTGCTGTTGCTCGACCAGAATTCGGTAAAGGAACTGCTGGCGAAAGTCGACCGCAAGATCTTGACGGTCGCGCTCAAGGGTACGAGCGAGCAGATGAAGAACCACATGCTGCAGGCAATGAGCAGCCGCGGCGCGGAGATGATGCGCGAGGACATGGATTCGCTTGGGCCGATCAAGATCAAGGAGGTCGAATCGGCGCAACAACAGATCATCGCGGTGGTAAGGCAGCTCGAGGCCGAAGGCGTCATCAACCTGAAGGGGACCACGGGCGAACAGTATGTCCTCTAGGATTCTGCGCGGAAAGCCAGTGGAGGCATCGCCGCCCGTCTGCTGGCGTTCGATTCAGCAGCCCGGGTCGACGCTGCACGCCGAGAGCGGGCCTCAGAACGCGCAAGCGGCGCAGGCGAACTCGCGATTCTCCGAAGCCGAATGGGAAGCGCGCGTGCGCGCCGCCTATGAGCAAGGGTTGATCGAGGGCCGGTCGGCCGCGGACAGCGCGGCGATCGCGCGCGCGCAGGAGGGC
>JBDTTK010000323.1:0-5575 GCA_039930685.1 Bryobacteraceae bacterium
GACGGTCGAAGACCTGAAGGCGCAAGTTCGCCGGGATTTGAGCATTCAGCGGCTTTTCAATAAGGAGATCACCTCGCAGATCTCGATCAGCGAGAAAGACATCACGGATTTCTATAACGCGAACAAAGCGAGCTTCAACCTGGCGGAGCCGCAGGTTCACATGGCGCAGATCCTGGTAACTCCTGGCGTGGACAACGTCCGCAATCTGAAGTCCGACGATGCCCAGGACGACGCGACGGCCCGTAAGAAAATCGAGAGCCTTGCGCAACGCGTCAGGGCGGGTGAGGACTTCTCGGCGCTGGCCCAGAACTACTCCGAGGATCCGAACTCATCGCAGAACGGCGGCGATCTTGGCTATATTCCGGAGTCGTCGCTCGAAAAGGCGAACGTAGAACTACGGAAGGCCGTGATGGCCATGCAACCCGGTCAGGTGACCCCGGTCATCCGTACCGCCGAGGGCTACCGCTTGCTCAAAGTGATGTCAAAAGAGCCGGCCGGGCAACGTGATCTTGCGGATCCGAAAGTGCAGCAGACGATTCGAGAGACGCTGATTAACCGCAAGGACCAGTTGCTGAAGGCCGCCTATTACGAAGTGGCGCGAAATGAAGCGACGGTCAAGAATTACTTTGCGGTGAAGATTTTTTCCGCTCCCGTCAAGAAGTAGGCAGCCTTCCAGTCTCGAATGCTCCGCTAAACGTCGCGAAGCGTCACAAGCGGGTCGACTCGCGTTGCTCGCCGGGCTGGAACATAGCACGCAAGCAGCGCCGCCGCGAAAAGCGTCAGCGCGGACCCGGTGTACACCGTCACATCGTACGGTTGAACCCCATACAGCAGGCCCTCTCCGAGTTTGGCGAGGACCAGCC
This sequence comes from Bryobacteraceae bacterium, assembly GCA_039930685.1. Lineage (GTDB taxonomy): Bacteria > Acidobacteriota > Terriglobia > Bryobacterales > Bryobacteraceae > JBBQWZ01. The sequence continues at coordinate 864 of JBDTTK010000323.1, forward strand.
CAAGCACGATTCCAGCGGCGACTCCGGCGCCGGCGATCCACAATCCTTCTCCGAGGACAAGGCGCATCGTGTCGCGCGGCGAAGCGCCGAGGGCGATGCGGACGCCGATCTCCTGGGTCCGCTGTGCGACCGACTGGGCGATGGCGCCGTACACGCCGATCGCCGACAGGAATAGCGCGGCCAGCGCAAACGAGCTCAGTAGCCACATCAGGAAGCGGCGTTCGAGGGTCGAGCGGTCAACCAACGCTTCCATGGAAAAGACGTTGTAGGCAGGCATACTGCCATACGCGGTGCGGACCACTTTGGTCAGCGTCTGCATCATCGGCGCCGCGTCCCCCGTGGTGCGGATGAGCAGGATCGGCGAGTTCAAAGGATTGATAGCGGCGGGCCGGTAAATCGTCGGGCGGGGCTCCGCTTCCAGCCCAAAATGCCGGATCGTGCCGACGACGCCAACGACCTCAAACCACGGTCCGTTCTTGTCGGCGAGGAAACGTACACGCTTCCCGACCGGGTTTTCGCCCGGAAAGTGCCGCCGCGCGGTGAGATCGTCGATTAGCAGTACCAACTGTTGTGTGGAGTCGCGGTCGTCAAACAGGCGCCCCGAAACCAGCGGAATACCCGCTGTGGGGAAATACGAAGGGCTGGCCGCGCGGAACTCTACTTCCGGAGGATGGACCGTCGAGTCATGCCCTTCGATCTCCAGCAAGCTAGTCAGATTCTGGCCGAGCATCGGCAGCCGGCTCACCTCACCCACTGCCTGCACTCCCGGCGTCGCGAGGAGTTGTTCGCGGATCCGGTTGTAGACGTTTGTCCGCTGCTGCGGTGAATTGGCATTCATCGGAACCTGGGTGGCGATGCTGACCAGGTTATGCGGATCGAATCCAGGATCGATCTCGAGGACATGCATAAAGCTGCGAATCAGCAGTCCGGAACCCGAAAGCAGGACCACCGCGAGCATGACCTGCGCGACGGCGAGAGCGGATCGGATCCGCCGATTGCCGTGTGTAGTCCCGCGGCCTTCGCGGAGCGTACTTCCGCGAGGCGCGACCACGGCGCGCCAGGCAGGAACCACGCCCGCAAGAATGGCGGTAAGTAGAACGATGGCGCTGGTAAACAGGAGTGCGCGGAGATCGAGGGAGATGTTTCGCGTCTGCACGATCGCCGGCGGTCCGTTGACGATAATCAGCCGGAGGAAGCCATAGGCGAGCCCTACTCCGGCCACGCCGCCGAGGATTGCCAGGACGAAGCTCTCGGTAAGGAGCTGCCGCATCAGGCGTCCGGCGGAAGCGCCCAGCGCGATGCGGACGGCAATCTCGCGACGGCGTCCCGCGGCACGCGCCAGCAGCAGATTCGCCACGTTTGCCGACGCCATGAGCAGCACGAAGCCCACCGTTGCAAGCAGTAGAAAGACCGCCGGCAGGAGGCGTCCGGTGACCTTTCGTTCCAGAGGCACGCCGCTGAACGCCAGGTTCTTGTTGGCTTCCGGGAACTCCGTCGTAAGCGCCGCTCCGACGCGACGGACCTCCTCGGTCGCCTGATCCATGCTGACCGATTCCTTGCGCTGTCCGATGACCTTCAGGAAGCGCACCTGGCGTGGACTGCGCGCAAGCGGATTTGACCCAAGCGGCGCCCATATCTCGATGTTCGTCGCCGATCCGGCAAGTGGCTCGCCGAGCCAGCGGAAGTCCTCCGGCAGAACGCCGACAACGGACACAGCGTTGCCGTCGAGCGTGATGGTGCGGCCCACGATCTCAGGCGATCCGCCGAAACGGCGCTTCCAAAAGGCGAAGGAGAGGATGGCAACCTGAGAGGGCCGCGTGCGATCGTCCTCTTCCGGCGTGAAGAATCGCCCGATGTGCGGTTTCACGCCGAGCATCGGGAAAAGCGACTCCGAGACGAACAGAGTCTCGAGGCGCTCCGTCTCAGGCCCGCTCGTTAGGACCAGGTTCCACACCGGCGAGATGGCCGCGATCGCGTCCAAGCTCTGGAGGCGCCGGCGGAACTCGAGCATGTTGTCGATCGAGCACCACGGATCGATCTCAGGCTGGTCCGGCTTCGTGTGTTCGATGCTGACCAGACGCTCGGATCCTGGGTAGGGCAGCCCCCGCAGCGCGATATGATCGACAACCGTGAAGATGGCGGTGTTGCCTCCGATCGCGAACGCCAGCGTCAGGATAGCGACGCCGGCGAAAATTGGGTTGCCCGCCAGCCAGCGAAACGAGTAGCGGATGTCGTGCCAGAGTCCGGTCAGCCAAGCTCCCCGAGCCTCCTGCTCGATGGGCTTCGGCGCGGGCGTTTCTGCGCGGCGGAGTTCGCTGGCGAGACCCGCCCAGTCCTTCACCTGCGACTCGGCGTGGCGGCGCGCGTCGGGCTCAGCGTGCCCGGCGTCGATCCATTCCTGGTAGGCGGTCCGCATCTGTTCGGCGAGTTCCGCGACGATCTCGCTCTCGCGTTCTGCATGGATGCCGAGAGCGGGAAGCCGGCGGCGTACGAATTCATTCCAGTTAGGAGACATGGTCAAACCCCGTGAGTCGGCTAAGGGCGCCAAAAAACTCGCGCCAGATTTTGCGTTGTGCGGTGAGGGCCTTCCGGCCGGCGGGGGTCAGCGAGTAATAACGCCTGCGGCGTTCGCCTGCCTTTTCAACCCATTTGCCCTCTACCAATTGTTTGCGTTCCAGGCGGTACAGCATCGGATAGATGGATGCGACCTGAAATTGAAGGATGGAGTCGGACTTCGATTCGACCAGCTTGGCGAGTTCGTATCCGTGGCGGGAGCGGGCTTCGAGCAGCGCTAGGATCACGGTTTCGGCGCTGGTGCGTTGGAAGTTCTTGGGATCCATAAGGTGTCTATCAATATATCGTGACACTACATATACGCCGCAAGTGGCCCGAAGTTTCGATTTGCGTCGAAAAAAGATTCGACCGCAAGATTCGGATGGTTCGGGCCCGACGCCGGGCGTAAGATCGTAAACGTGATGAGCAAGGCCACGGAAGTCGAACAAAAGCATGGAATCGAATGGGCGGAAGCGGAACGCGGATTGCGGTCCGAAGGATACGCTTCGCTCGGTCGACTACTCGACGCGGAGCAATGCCGCGGTCTCATTTCGCTTTACGCCGACGAGTCGCGGTTCCGCAGCCGCACGGTCATGGAGCGTTTCCACTACGGCCGCGGCGAGTATCAGTACCTCGCGTATCCTTTGCCTGCGATTGTCGCTACGCTGCGCGCACGGCTCTATGCGGGCCTCGCGCCAATTGCCGGCCGCTGGATGGGGAGCCTCGGAAAACCGTCAGAGTATCCAGCCGATCACGAAGCGTTCCTCGATCAGTGCCGCGCGGCGGGTCAGCTGCGGCCGACGCCGTTGATTCTGAAGTACGGAGCGGGCGACTTTAATCGTCTGCATCAGGACCTGTACGGCGACGTCGTATTTCCATTCCAAGTGATTTTCTGCCTAAGCCGTCCGCAGGTCGACTTTGAGGGCGGCGAACTGATGCTGGTCGAACAGCAGCCGCGGGCGCAGTCGGTGGGGCGCGTGATTCCGCTCGCGCACGGTGAAGCGGTCGCCATCACGACGCGTTATCGCCCGGTCGAGGGCAAGCGCGGGTTCGTCCGGACCAACGTGCGGCACGGCGTTAGTCCGCTGAGGTCCGGAGAGCGGTACACAATGGGGGTAATTTTCCATGATGCGGTTTGAGGGCAACGAGGCGGCCGATGAAACCGTGCAACGGGCAATGACAGTGAGAAGGGCGGCGCGGTTGACAATGATCGAGGAAGAAGGGTGCTGGGAAGCGGTGAAACGCCGTGATAAATCGCAGGATGGGCGCTTTTTCTTCGGCGTGATGACGACCGGGGTGTATTGCCGCCCGTCGTGTCCCGCGCGGCAGCCGCTGCGCAAGAACGTCCGCTTCTTTCGGACTCCGGCTGAAGCCGAGCGCGACGGATTGCGAGCGTGCCTCCGCTGCCGGCCACTCGCCGCGATCGGCGCCGACGTGAACACGAAGGCCGTTGGTGAACTCTGCCGGTACATCGAGGCGCATTGCGACCACAGCTTGTCGCTCGAGGACTTGGGAGAGCGTGCGGGAATCAGCCCGTTTCACTTGCAGCGAAGTTTCAAGGCCATAGTCGGTCTCAGTCCTAAGCGGTATCAGGAAGCCTGCCGTCTCAAGAAGCTCAAAGGTGAATTGCGCAGCGGCGAACAGGTCACCGGGGCGATCTTTGGTGCGGGCTACGGATCGGTGAGCCGCGTGTATGAGAAGGCCGATACGCAACTGGGAATGACGCCGTCTCAGTACCGGCAGCGGGGCAAGGGCGTCCGGATTTCGTTCGCGAGTTTTGAATCGCCGCTGGGTTCGATGACGATCGGCGCGACGGACCGCGGACTGTGCTTTGTTCAGTTCGGCGAGAGCCCGCAGGACCTGGAAACAGCGCTCCGGCGGGAGTATCCGGCGGCGAAGGTGGAGCCGATGCTCGCGCCGTACTCGGCGGAATTCGAATTGTGGATGGCTGCGCTGTCAGCGCACCTCGAAGGCCAGTATCCGGATTTGGATTTACCGCTCGATGTACGGGCAACCGCGTTCCAAATGAAGGTATGGCGCTATCTGCAAACGATCCCGTACGGCGAAGTGCAGTCCTATGGCGAGGTCGCGGCGGGAATCGGCCAGCCCACGGCGTCGCGAGCCGTTGCGAGGGCCTGTGCTTCGAATCAGGTGGCACT
>JBDTTK010000324.1:0-5567 GCA_039930685.1 Bryobacteraceae bacterium
GATGGATGCTCTGGTGGTTTCATCAGATCGCCGTCCTTTGACGCTGCGAACGTGTCATCCAACCCCCACCGGCGCGACAATCAATAACGATGACGCAGTCCATTCTTCTTGGTTTCCTAATCGGCATCTTCGCGGGGATTCTGAACGGTCAGCCGGTGCCAAAAGCCAACTACGTCGGCTCTGCACGATGCGAGGCCTGCCACGCCGAAATCTACAATCGCTGGTCGAAGACCCGTATGGCGAACGTGGTTCGCGATCCCAGGGAGCATCCGGATGCGATTACGCCCGACCTCACCGCTGCGAATCCGCTGGTGACATTCAAGAAAGAAGACATTGCATTCGTTTACGGCAGCAAGTGGAAGCAGCGCTATTTTCAGAAGGTCGGCGACGATTATTTCCCGCTATCGGCGCAATGGGACGTGACGAATCGGGTCTGGCGCCCGTATCATGCGGCGAAAGGGTCCGACTGGTGGACCGAGTTCTACCCGGATGAAAATAGCAAGCGCCCGACCGGGCCGCTTTGCGACGGCTGCCATTCGGTTAATTACAACGTCCAAACCAAAGCGGTCACCGAGTGGAACGTCGGATGCGAGAAGTGCCACGGACCGGGCGGAGATCATGTGGCGCGTCCGGTCCGCGGGACGATCGCGAATCCGGCGAGGATGGACCCAGTGCGGTCCACGGACGTCTGCATCCAGTGCCATTCGCAGGGCCAGCCATTGAGCAATCCGATGGCAGGGAAATACTACGATTGGCCCGTCGGGTTTCATGTCGGATTCGACCTGAAGGACTTTTGGAAACTGGAGCCGCACAAGCCCGGCGAGAATACCTTCACCCATTTCGCCGACGGAACCGCCCACAAGAACCGCATGCAAGGCAACGACTTCGTGACCAGCGTCATGTACACCCACGGAGTCACTTGCGCCAGTTGCCACGATGTCCACGGCACCGCCCACAATGCGGATTTGCTGAAGCCGGCGAACGTACTGTGCCTCGAATGCCACGGTCCGAAATCGCCTAACGGTCCACACACGGCGACGATGCAGGAGCACACGCATCATGCGGAAGGGTCCGCCGGTTCCGAGTGCGTGGCGTGCCACATGCCGCGCATCGAGCAGACGATTGCCAACGTCAACGTCCGCAGTCACACGTTCAAGTTCATTACGCCCGGCATGACGGATTCGCTGAAGGTGCCGAATCCGTGCACTGGATGCCACATGGACAAGTCGACGAAATGGGCGACCGAAAGTCTGAAGTCGTGGAGCCAGTTCTCGCCGTGGCGGGTGGCTAACTGATCGAACCAGGTGTTCATTTGACGCTTGAAATCGTGAACGTTTCCGGCTCTAATGGCCGAAGAGGTGAAGATTGGCATTCGCTTATCCTCGGCCGGGCGGCGCAAGGATTCCGCTCCTCGCCATAGTGCTTGCAGGAATCTGCGGTGGCCAACCCACGACAGCTCCGGACCGGCCCATTCAACCCTCTGACTTCAGACTGGCGAATATTCTCCCGCCGGGAACGTCTGCCTATTTGCCCTTCTTTCGCGAAGTCAGTGACCTGACCGTCCGCCCGCTGTCGGCCGAAGCCCTCCAAACCCTCCGCTTCACGGACGACAATCTTCGGTTGCTGATCGTGGTTACGATGGATCTCGCGGCGGAAAGCCATTTATACAGTCGGCGGCTGCGGGCTCTGAGCTTCGAGTCACTGATGCAGGTCGTAGAGTCAGGCGCGGTTCGACCGGAGCACCGCAAGAGATTTGGCGAACTCTCGGATCAGTGGGACCGAACCATCGACGAGCACGCGCAGAGCCTCAAGGCGTCGTTCGACGAACCGACCGCCAAACGCGTCGACGACTGGGTCCGCTCCGGCAAGTCGATGTATGGCGGATTAACAGCGGAATGGCGGGACCGCCACCCGGCAGAGGCAAGGCAACCGTAGTCCGGCTTTCCACTCGCGCGAAAGGCCTACACTAGAACGCGTGCGACGAATCGCAATCGGACTCCTGATCGCGGCGGTGCCCCTTGCCGTTTTTTGGTATTGGGGCGTCTACACCGACGAAGGCCGCCGTCAATTCGACGAAATGAGCGGAATCCTTCCGCTTCTTTCGGGCGTGATTGCCCTCCTGTTCGACAGTGCCGGAACGGTTCTATTGGTTCTCTCGTCGAGACGCAAGTAACGTAGTCAGCTTTTATTGAGGAACTTCGCGATTCCGGCCTTGCAATCCTCGGTCTGCCGCGCGATTCCGTTCGCATGGACCCCGCTTTCAAGCGCCGTCTCGAACGTCATTCCGTCCATGTGATACAGCAGATTCTTTGAAAGCTGGACGGCGCTTGCCGACTTGCTCGCGAGCTTCGCGACATACTCTTCGACGCGCTGCTCGAACTCGCCGTCCGACCAAACCTGATTGACGAGGCCGGCGAAGTAGGCCTGCGAGGCAGGCATCGGATCGCCCATGGTGATCATCTCGAACGCCTGCTTCTCTGACACATTGCGCCGCAGGATTGCCATCACCATCGCCGGAATGAAACCGATGTTGACCTCCGGGTAGCCGAATTGCGCCGTGTGCGAAGCGAGAATCAAGTCGCACGCGGTGGCGAGTCCGCAGCCGCCGGCGAGGGCGCGTCCGCGCACCGCCGCGACCACCGGACACCGGTGTTTTCGGATCGCGAGAAAGACGTTGGCCATGGCGCGAGCGTCGTTCATGTTCTCAATGACGCCGTTCTGGGCGACCTTTTGGAGGTTGGCGAGGTCGGCTCCGGAGCAGAAGTCTTTCCCCGCGCCGGTGAGGAGGATGACCTTGACGGACGCGTCCGCGTCGGCCCGGCGCAATCCGTCGGCGAGTCCGGCGACCACTTCGGCGTTGAGCGCGTTGCGCTTGTCGGGTCGATTGAGAGTGATGCGGGCAATGCTGTCGGCGGCGGAATAAAGGATAGGAGTTTCGCTCATGGGGTCGATTCGACCTTCATGATAGTGCACCAAATCAAGCCCGGAACATCCGGCAGAGCGCTTCCTCGCGTATACACAACTGTCGGTAGTACCTTTTCCACATTTCCGAGGAGGAAGTGAATGTTTCCACGATTGATTCGCTCGGGCGCCGTTGTGGCGTTGTTGGCGGCATCCAGTTTTGCCGCCAGCCACCGCAACGGACCCCTGCTGCTCGAAGACCAAACCGCCAATCTCAACGACTTCTATCTGTTCCGTAGCTACGAACAGGGCCGGTCGGACCGTCTGGTGATGAGCATGAGCACGCAGGGCTTTCAGAACCCTGGCAACGGACCTAGCTATTACAAGTTTTCCGATAGCGTCCTTTACCGGTTCAATGTCAACAATTCGCGCGGCTTGGATGGAAATCCCGATCTGATCGTGGATTTTGTTTTTAAGACCACGCTGCGCCCGAATCCGACGTTTTTGTCGTATTTCGGCGTGATCGATTCGATCGATAACCCAGGCATTCTGCTTTACCAGACCTATTCGGTCGTAGTGCGGAATGTCAGGACCGGCGCCACCACGTACTTCGAGACGGACAAGAACGGCCACGCACTTTCGGTCGCGCCTCCGAATCAGGGTCCGAAGGCGACGCCGAATTATGAGACGAAGTTGGGTGCGCCGAGCGTATTCGAACTGTCGAATGGAATGAAGGTTTTCGCGGGTCCCCGCGACGATGCATTTTATTTCGATTCGTCCGGAACGTTCGACTTTCTGAACTTCCGCGCGCCGGCTCCGGTGCTTGCCGGAGCGGCCGATCAGGGTCAGGGCGCTGCGTATCCGGCTGCTGCCGACGATTTCGCCGGCTACAACATCAGCCTGATCGCTGTCGAGATGCCAATCTCGATGGCGACAGCGAGCGGTACGGTGCCGACCGATCCCAAGGACCCGAACGCGAAGATCGCCGGTTGGGCTTCGACGTGGCGCAGGATCGTCACGGTGCGGCCCAGCCCGATGGACCCGCAGCACTTCGGCGAGTGGTCGCAGATCGACCGCGTTGGCAATCCGCTGACGGTCGAGGCGCTGATTCCGCTTCCGATGAAGGACTTCTGGAATCGCAGCCAGCCCGCCAACGACGCACAGTTCGCCAGCTTCATCGGCGATCCGATCTTCGCATCGGCGGTGTTGAACGGCGTGTTTGGACTGCCAGTTCCTCCTGCTCCGCGCAATGACATCCTGGGCGTCTACGTCCCGGATATCACGCGGATCGACCTGACCATCGCGCCGAAGTCGGCCGCAGACGGCAGCCGTCTCGGACCGCTCGCCGGCGACAACGCCGGTTGGCCGTTTGGCGGACGCCGCCTCGGTGATGATGTCGTCGATATCGGCTTCCGGGCGCTCGCGGGCGTTCTGGTGCCGGGCTTCGGCGGCGCGCCGAACAATCAATTGGGCGACGGCGTCAACTCGAACGACGTTCCGTACCTGACGCGCTTCCCGTTCCACGCGGCTCCGCACCCTGGCTACGGCCACAGCGGAATCGAAGGGACCAACGGGCGCGGCAAAGCGACCAACTAAGCAGGCTGTTGCAACTCCGTGGACGGGGGCCGCGCGGGCGGCTCTCGTTCAACGGACTGGTTTCCGAAAAGGGGATGGAATGCGAATTGCGATTTTCTTGTTAGGCACCGTGGCGATGATTCCGATGTGGGGGCAGCAGATGCCCGATTCCGGCCGGCTAATGGACGCGTTGAAAGATCGCGCGTTGGCGGATCAGGCGATGCGGATCGGAACCGATGAGCGGATCAAGATGTACCAGACGCTGGTGATGGCGCAGCCCGAGACGTTTCACTATCAGAATTTGCTCGCGGCGACGTATATCCAAAAGGTTCGCGAGACCACGGATTTCAGCTATCTCGATCGTGCCGCCAAGGTGCTCGAGGGAGTCCTGGCGCATGACGGCGACAACTACGAGGCGCTGCGCCTGCGGACAGAGATCGAGCTGGAGCGGCACGACTTCAAGCGCGCGGCGGAGTCCTCGCGGCGCCTGACGCAGATCGCTCCGCACGACGCCTGGAACTGGGGCACGTTGGGCGACGCAATGATCGAGCTGGGGAACTACGATCAGGCCGCCGAGGCCTACCAGCGCATGATGAACATCAAGCCGGACCTTTCGAGCTACAATCGCGCGGCGTATTTCCGGTTCCTGGTGGGCGACATGCCTGCAGCCATCGCGATCATGAAAGAGGCCATTGCGGCAGGCAGTCCGGCGAGCGAAAACGTAGCCTGGTGCGCGGTGGAGCTGGGTCATTTGTATCTGAAGGCCGGAAACCTCGATGAGGCGGAACGCGCGTACGGCGCAGCCGCGAAAGTGTTTCCGCGCTACCATCCGGCGCTCGCGGGATTGGGTCACGTTGCCAAACTGCGCGGCCAGACCGTGAAGGGGATCGAGTTCTACAAGCGCGCGCAGGCCGGTACGCCGCTGCCGGATTACGCCGCGGCGCTATACGACTTGTACACGGCGGCAGGGCAGAAGGATGAAGCAAAGAAGCAGATGGATATGGTCGATCTGGTCGACAAGATGGGGCTCGCAGCAAAAGAAAAAGCGAATCGTAATCTGGCGATGATTTATGCCGATCACGACTATCGGG
>JBDTTK010000325.1:0-5566 GCA_039930685.1 Bryobacteraceae bacterium
AGGCGCCGCGCGGAAGTATGTGATCGATCCGCATGGGATGGTGGCTGCCTAGAAGCCCCGCTCAGAGGTCCAGGAAACATGTTCAATCGCGCATTACGCCGGGATTTTGTCCGCAAGATGCTTGGTCTGGGAACGGTCGCTGCAGCAGCCAAGGGAACCGCGGCAGGGATGCAGTCCGGCGGCGGAGTCTCGCGCGCAGAGAGTCTCGGAGTCGGCGGTCCGGGTGGGCTGCATCATCTTTATCAGGCGCGAGGAGGCCGCAGCAGGCGGTCTTCGAGCTGGGACCGCACTGGAAGAAACAACGACTACCTGATCGTGGCCCCGGGCGCGACCGCGACGCTTGCGGACATTTCCGGCGCGGGGTGCATCCGGCACATGTGGGTGACGATAGCGCACGAGGAAAAGGATTTCCTGCGCCGCGATGTTCTCCGCGCGTACTGGGACGGCGAGACGACGCCAAGCATCGAATCGCCCGTGGGGGACTTCTTCGGAGTCGGGCACGCGAAGGCCACCAATTATTGGTCCATGCCGTTGAATATGGTGACGGGCGGGCGTCCGGAAAAGGAAGCACGCGCAGCAATGAACTGCTATTTCCCGATGCCTTTCGCGCGCGGCGCCAAGCTGACCCTGGAGAATCAGGGCACCAAGCCAATCCGCGCGCTGTACTTCAATATCGATTACGAGCAGCACAGCTCCGTGCCGGATGACGCGCTGCGGTTCCATGCGCATTGGCGGAGAGTGAATCCGACTCCCGGCACGGTCGACCTCACGAATCGCAGCAACGGCTTCTTAAAAGTCAACGAAGTCGTGAATCTCGACGGCAAGAAGAACTACGTGATCCTCGAAGCGACCGGGCGGGGGCACTACGTCGGCTGCAATCTGTCGATCGATCACATCAACCCGATACCGAACTTCGGCTGGTTCGGCGAAGGCGACGATATGCTATACATCGATGGCGAAGCCACCCCGTCGATGATCGGTACCGGAACAGAAGATTACTTTTGCGCCGCCTGGGGCTACCCTGGGGGCTTTAACGCGATGCCGTATCATGGAATCTCGCTCGCCGGTCCGCATGACGAGCTCATCGAATTTCAAGGCAAGTGGACCATGTATCGTTATCACATCGAAGATCCGGTCATGTTTCAAAAATCTATTAAGGTGACAATCGAGCACGGCCACGGCAACGTACAGTCCAACGACTATTCGTCGGTCGGCTACTGGTATCAGACCGAGCCTCACGCGCCGTTCGCGGACCTGCCCACCGTGGATCAGCGCCTTCCCCTATCGGACGACGCCAGTACGCGCAGTTATTGGAAGACGCGCTAGCGATCGAGGATCCTCCCCGGCCGATGCACAGTCAGCGACGCATCCTCCTCCAACGCTTGCAAGGGGTGCTTGGTCTTTTCGTCATTCTTCTGCTCGCGATCGTGTTGAGTCCGCAGAATTCGTCCGGCTCACGGATCTTTCTCGAGATCGGCAATCTCACCGATATTCTTCGCCAGGTTTCCGAGATCGGCGTGATCGCGCTCGGCATGACGCTGGTGATTCTGACCGGCGGCATCGACCTTAGCGTTGGAAGCACGCTCGCGCTTTCGACGTCCGTGGTGGCCATCCTGCTGACGCGCTGGGCCCCGCCGGCCGCGCCGGAACTGCACATCTGGCTCGCGGTTGGCGGTGCGCTGGTGGTTTCCGCGATAGTGGGGGCCATGAACGGATTCGTGATTGCGAACCTGCGCATCCAGCCGTTTATCGTGACGCTCGCATCGATGATCGGAGTCCGCGGCCTGGCACGACGGCTCACCGACAACACGAATATCGACATGGGATTCGGCAGCGACGTTTCATCGCGCTTTGCGATGGCAGCGTCCGGCAAGGCGCTGGTGGTAGGTCTGTTCGGTCTGCTTGTCGTGGTTTTCTCCGCAATCCTCGCGCGCACCGTTTTTGGCAGACGGGTGAAAGCGATCGGAGATAATGAACGCGCGGCGCTCTACGCCGGATTGCCGATCCGGCGGACCAAGATCTACGTCTATACTTTGTGCGGCCTGCTGTCGGGAGCCGCGGGCATTCTCCACGCGGCGCAGAACCACCAAGGCAATCCGAATGCGGGCGTTTCGTATGAACTCGATGCGATCGCCGCGGTCGTGATCGGCGGAACGAGTTTGTCAGGCGGGAAAGGCTCGATCTCCGGAACCTTGATCGGTACCCTGATTACAGGAATCCTGACTAATATGCTCCGGCTCAATAACGTCGACAGCAATACCGAGATGATGTTGAAAGCCGTCATTATCCTGGCGGCGGTTTGGCTGCAGCAGGTTCGAGTCGGCTCGTTCCAATCCCGAAAGGCATAGTGAGGAAGGCATGAAACACGTCATATTCTGCGGCGCCATGTTGGCGATTCTGTCGGGATGCTCGAGTCCGAAAGCGGAGTCGACGGCTGGGAAGAAGACCTACTTCGTCGCATTCAGCCAGTCGAACAACGCGGAGCCCTATCGCGCCGCGCAGAACGAATTGCTCTCGCGGCTGGCCAAGCAGGCCGGAGACATCCGGCTCACCATCACAGATGGCCAGCAGGACAACAGCAAGCAGATCGCGCAGATCGAGACGCTGATTCTTCAAAAGCCGGACCTGCTGATCGTCGCTCCGAATGAGCGGGCTCCGCTGACGGCGGTTATGGGGAAAGCGATGTCGGCGGGCATCCCCACGATCTGCCTGGAGCGCGATATCGTCGAGCCGAATTACACGACGTACATCGCCTGCGACAACCGGTCGATCGGAAAGATGGCGGGCGAGTTCATCGTCGAACAGCTTAAGACCCGATACGGGAGGTCGAAGGGCAAAATCGTCGAATTGAAAGGGCTGCTGGGCGTCGAAGCAGAGATCAATCGTCATGACGGCGCGACGGAGGTTTTCAAGCAATATCCCGACGTCAAGGTCGTGCACGAAGCGGTGGCGGATTGGCTCCAGAGCAAAGGGCGCGAACGCATGTTGGAGATTCTTCGGGCCCAGCCCGAGATCGACGCGGTCTATGGACACAACGATCCGATGGCGGTGGGCGCGTACCTGGCAGCAAAAGAACTCGGACGCGAAAAGCCGATCCTGTTTGTCGGCGTGGACGGGCTGGGCGGTCCGGCCGGCGGAATCAAGAAGGTGATGGACGGCGTCCTGGCGGCGACGTTCTACTATCCGCTGGCCGTCGATAAGGCGATGGAGATCGGTGGGCGGATTCTTCGCGAACCTGGGTTCAAGCCGGAGAAAGTGTATACGCTCGGCTCGGAAATCATCACGCCCGCGAATGCCGCAAAGATGTACGAGAAGCTGACCTTCTAGCATTCATGCCGGAGCTTCTGTCTATTCGCGGCATCAGCAAGCACTTCGACGGCACACAGGCATTACGCGATGTCGATCTTGACGTGCGGAGGGGCGAAGTGCATGCTCTGGTCGGCGAGAACGGCGCAGGGAAAAGCACGCTTGGGAAGATCATCGCGGGAGTACATTCTCCGGACACGGGCCAGATCGATTTCGATGGCGCCGCGGTATCGCTGCGAGATCCGCTCGACGCGCAGCGCCTCGGCATAGGCATCATTTTTCAGGAGCTCGATCTGTTCCCGAACCTGAGCGTTGCCGACAACATCGTCATTGGGAGTCTTGCGGCGGAACGCGGGATCGTCCTTAACCGCCGCCGGATGGAGGAGTTCTGCCTGCCGTTTCTCCGGGAGGTAGGCTTCGAGGGATCGTCCTCCACATTGTTAGGTGAATTGTCGATCGCGCAGATGCAGCTTGTGGCGATCGCGCGTTCACTGAGTTTGAATGCCCGCGTGATCGTCATGGACGAGCCGACGAGTTCGCTTTCCGAGGAAGGCGCGGCCAGCCTGTTCGAGGTCATCGCGCGGCTCAAGCGGCAGGGCGTCGCGATCCTGTACGTCTCGCACAAGATGAATGAGATTTTCCGCCTCGCGGACCGGATCACCGTTCTTCGCGACGGGCAGCATATCGCCACGAAGGCTGCCGCCGAAACGAACGTCGATGACGTGATTGCGATGATGGTCGGCCGCGAACTGAAGGACGCGCCGATTGCGGCAGACCCCGCCTCAGGAACGGTTCTGCTGCGGCTCAAGTCCGTGTCCACGAGGAAACTGAAGGAGGTCAGCTTCGATCTCCATGCGGGCGAGGTCCTTGGCATTGCGGGCCTGGTTGGCAGTGGCCGTTCGTCGATCGGATCGTTGCTGTTCGGCCTTGATGAAATGCGCGGAGGAGAGATCGAGCGAAGAAGTACGGCGTTCAAGCCAGCGAATCCTTCCGCCGCGATTCGAGCGGGCGTCGGATTGCTCCCCGGCGACCGCAAGCTCGACGGACTGATGATGCAGATGAGCTGTATCGAGAACACGACGATCTCGACGCTCGAGCGGCTGCAGCGATTCCGCTTTGTCAAGACAGCGGAGGAGCGCGCCGCAAGCGAGCGGTTGCACAAGCGGCTTCGGTTGAAGGCCGCCTCTGGCGACGTGGCAGTGGGCACTCTGAGCGGTGGCAATCAGCAGAAGGTTCTGTTGTCACGCTGGCTGCTCGTGGATCCGGAAGTTCTCTTTCTCGACGATCCGACGCGAGGGATCGACATCGCGGCAAAGCTCGACATCTATGACGTCATCACGGAAGTGTCTCGCGCCGGGAAGGGCGTCCTCCTGGTCAGCTCTGAATTGCCGGAGCTTTTGCGCCTTTCGCATCGCATCGCCGTGATGCACGAGGGCCGATGCGTCGGCGTCCTGGGCCGCGAAGAGGCGACTCAGGAGCGGATCATGGTGCTCGCGGCCGGAACTCTCAATTGATCCGGAAGGCAGTTACTTGCCCGTCTTGCCCGCGACCTTGACCGGGCCGACGAAGTCTCCCGCACCTTGCGCGGGGTCCACGATGACCTCGAAGAAGCCGTTGATCATTTCATCCCAGGTCTGAGGGCCGTAGTGCACCGCTTTGTTCGGGTCCGGGTTGTCGGGGTTGTTGGCGGAGTTGTCGTAATGCGCCCGGCAGGAGAGGATTGTGCCGGCGGGCAGCAGCTTGGGCTCGGCCAGGTAATAGTTGATTTGCCAGTGGAAGTCGTAGCGTGAGACGCGGAGCAGAACCTCGGTCTCGCCGGATGGATACGTCGCGCGGAACTCGAAGTCCTTTCCACGTAAATGCATATGAGGCAGCATCGACAGCAGCTTCACGTCGCGTTTGATCAGAGCTTGTCCCTCGACGAGGTATCCGGAGGCATTCGGCGGGATGGTGAAGCGTTGATTGAATACGAGGCCGGCGCGGACCTGTTCTTTCGGCGGTTCGTTCGTAAATTGGAATGCAATCTGAGTGCGATCCTGCTCCGGCTTTCCGGTGGCGGTGTAGTGGATCTGGAAGAGGACGTCGGATCCTGCCTTTACGAGGCGAGCCTGACCCGGCTTCAGCACCGGTGGGCGTCCGCCCGGCACAAACACTTCGAGAAGATCTGCGTTGGAAAACATCGGCGGCTCGGCGGTCGATCGGGCCCGTCGAGGACGCTCCTCGCCCTCCGGGCCGGCGAGGCCGAGTAGATTTTCTGTAT
>JBDTTK010000326.1:0-5564 GCA_039930685.1 Bryobacteraceae bacterium
GTCAGGTACTGGGAGATGACGCCGTCGGGGGTGACCTTTCGAATGCGGGCGTTGCCGAGGTCGGCGATATAGAAGTTGCCCTTCCAATCGAAGGCGAGTCCGTATGGATTGCGGAGTTGGGCCTTGTCAGCAGGGCCGCCGTCGCCGGAGAATCCGGCTGCTCCCGTTCCGGCGATGGTGCGGATGACGCCGTCGGTTCCGATGCGGCGGACGCGATGAGCGTCGGTGTCGCTGAGGTACAGATTGCCCGCGGAGTCGAGAGCGAGTCCCTGGATGGTAGTGAGGACGGCGGAACTGGCGGGTCCGTTGTCTCCAACAGAGGCGGAGCCGGCTAAGGTGTGAATGGAATAGACCGGGTCCGCGCCATAGCAGTACGCGGACAACAGGAGAAGAGAGATCGGAACCGTATTCCAAAAGCGCATGGTACCGGGCGCAATCTGGGTACCGGTTGCGCCTAACAACTAGTGGCGCGGCATCGCCGTTCCTCTCACCTCTCCGATGAGAGAGGGGAATGATCCGAAATTTAGGGTTTGTCCTCTTTGGGGGGCTTCTTGCGGGTACCGCATTTGGCCAGTCCTATCTGTTCTTGAAGACGCGGACGGTGGATCCCGTCGCAGCCGATGGTGCGGGCGCCAGCCGAACGCGGCAGCGAGCGGCACAACGGCTGACGTCGACCGGCGAGCGGCACCTGATCGTGCAGTTCGAGTCCATGCCGGGGAGCGAGGAGCGGCAGGAACTCGAGCGGCGCGGCGCGAGAGTGCTCGACTACGTTCCGGAGAACGCGCTGCTGGTGATCGCGCCGGAGGATCTGAACCTTGACGGGTTGGCCGTTCGTTGGTCGGGGCCGATGCGGGCGGAGGACAAGGTCAGTCCGCAGATCGGGCAGACGGCTACGTTCGCGGCGTTGCAGGACGCGGGCGAGTTCGTGGTCGCGTTCCATAAGGACGTGTCCATCGAGAGCGCGCGGGTGCTCATCTCGTCGCTTGGTATCGTGCTCCGGGACAATCCGGACCTGGCGCCGGATCACTTGCTGATCCGCGCGACGGCGGACGGCGTCATGGCGTTGTCGAACTGGGACGAGGTCGCCTATGTGTTTCCGGCTTCAGACGAGTTGACGGCCGGGCGGCCGACCGTGGCGTGCGCGGGCGCGGTCACGACGGCGGGCACGGTGGGCCAGTATACGGCGCGCGTGGGCGAGGGTTGGGATGGTCCGGGACTGGGCGCGGCGCAGATCAACTATGTCTTCGGGCAGATGACGGCTCAGTTGCCCGTCGACGCGGCGAGGGCCGAGATCGTCCGGGCGCTGGGCGAGTGGTCGCGGGTGGCGAAGGTGACCTTCTCACCGGGATCCAGCGGAACGGCGGCGCGGACGATCAACGTCCTGTTCGGCGCGGGCGCGCATGGCGACTCCTATCCGTTCGACGGGCCTGGGAACGTGCTCGCGCACACGTTCTACCCTGCGCCTCCGAATCCGGAACCGATCGCGGGCGACATGCATCTTGACGACGCGGAGCACTGGCGGGTCGGGTCGGACATCGACCTGTATAGCGTAGCCCTGCACGAGTTGGGTCACGCCTTGGGGCTGGGTCACTCGGACGTCCCGGGCGCGGTGATGTATCCGTACTACCGGCAGGCGACCTCGTTGACGGCGGAGGACATCGGCGCGATCCAGATGTTGTACGCCGCCGCCGGTGCGGGAGACCCGTTGGCGCTGAGCGTGGACGCACCGGCTTCCCCGACAACCAGCGCGAGCGTGACGGTGACCGGAACGATCAGCGGAGGCGCGTCGCCGGTCGCGGTGCGGTGGACCAGCGATCGCGGGATGAGCGGCGCAGCGACGGGTTCGACGCCCTGGAGCGCGGCGGTCACCTTGCAGACCGGGATCAACAACATCGTATTCACGGCGACGGACGCGCAGCAGCGGACCGCGTCGCAGGCGATGAACATCACGAGGTCAGACACCACGGCGCCGGTCTCGCTCGCCATCACGGGACCGACTTCCGCTGCGACGTTTACGACGGCGAGCAGTTCGCTCATTCTGAGCGGAACGGCGGCGGATGCGTCGGGCATTCGGCAGGTGACCTGGGCGAACTCGCGGGGAGGGTCCGGAATCGCGTCAGGCACGACGGCTTGGTCGGCGGGTCCGTTGGCGCTCGCAACTGGCGCAACGACCTTCACGATCCGGGCGACGGCGGTCAGCGGAGCGTTTGCAGAAAAGACGCTCACGGTCACTTACCAGGCACCGTCCACCCCGCCGGCCCCGACGCCGCCGTCGATCACGATCCTGTCGCCGGCATCGACGTACTTCTATACATCCGCGTCGGCCATCACGTTTAGCGGAACGGCATCCGACAACGTTGGGGTGAAGACCGTGACCTGGTCGACGAACACCGGCAAGTCCGGGACGGCGACGGGGACCACGGGGTGGACGGCGGCGATTCCGATGGTATCGGGCGCCAACTACGTGAAGATCCAGGCGGCGGACGCGGCCGGCAATCTCGGCTGGCGAACCGTGGTTGTTGTTAAGTATTAGGCTCGCGGCCGAACGAAGCCAGACTGGCAGCGCACCAGGTGCGAAACGAAGCCAGAAGGGCCGTCATGGCGCTGACGCAAAACGAAGCCAATCGGCCATAAGCTCTTTTCATTGATTGGTTTACGAGGGCTGTTGCCTGACGCGAAATGCCGCGATTTCAGTTAGAGTTAACCTCCGCAACTCAAGACGGAGCCAGGCGTGGTCCGCTCGGGCCTGGATTTGCAAAACGAAGCCAATATGCCGGAAGGCTTTTCCAGTTCCACGACTTGCGGAGTTTTCCGCGGTTAAGCCAACCCCGTCCGAAACGAAGCCAGGCCGGAGGGGAACTCAACGACCCAAGAAACGCAAAACGAAGCCACCGTCGACAGGGCGGCGAGCTAGCGAGGTATATGCGCCCCCGGCATCTGGCTCGACCTTACCGCGAGGAGGGGGTCGCGGCCGATGGGTCTCGGCGCGAGACGGCTTGTCCTGTGGCGGTTAGGGCTGGTGGACCTGTGTGACGGTCCATTGCCCACGGGCGGGCTTGGCGCGGCAACGCCGGTGACGGTTGTTGGATCGGGCGGCGTGGGGACCGTGCCACCC
The DNA here is from genome assembly GCA_039930685.1 of Bryobacteraceae bacterium. GTDB lineage: Bacteria > Acidobacteriota > Terriglobia > Bryobacterales > Bryobacteraceae > JBBQWZ01. Next base: position 3,116 of record JBDTTK010000326.1, read on the forward strand.
GGCCCGGTTGGTTGTGGAGGGTCCCTCGCTCACGCTCGGGGTTCTGGCCGGTATTGAGACGATTCGCGCGTGACGTTCTTGAGCACTGTGGCAACGCTGATCACGGACCTGGAGGTCCGTGTTATCGAGGAGCGCGACCTTACGGTCGCGCCTCGGCTGGAAAGCAGTTGCGTCGCTGTTTAGATGAGCGGCGCTGCCTAGATAAATGCGGTGGTCTTGACGCCTGAGATGTCGAAGCGTTTGCGGCACCGCAGGTTTTTGCACATGGCCTTGTCGTCGACGAGAACCATGTAGCTCAGGAACTTGGCGAACTTGGCGCGGTCGCGTTCGTCCGCACGGCCCGGCAGGCGATCGATCTTCTTGCGGACGATCCACTTGAGATCGTACGCATCCGCCGTGCGGCAGTAGGGGCAATTCAGCGTGATCGGCTTGGTTGTCTCGGATTCGCGGTAAAACTGGCGTTCTTCCATTTAGCGGGTTGCTCCGGCGAACATCGCCTGAGAGACCTTCGCGAGACTGGCGTCCAGGCGAAGGGCGAACTCATCGACGTCGCTCTTACTGATGTTGAGCGGCGGTGTGACGCGCACGCAGTTGCCGTAGGTGCCACCCTTGCCGATCAGAAGGCGGTTCTCACGAGCGGCTTCGAGGGTGGCGTTGGTCGCCTGGGCCGCGGGCGCCTTGGTCTCGCGGTCTTCGACAAGTTCGATGGTCTGCATGAGACCCATGCCGCGGATGTCGCCGATGAGAACGTACTTCTCTTTCATCTCTTCGAGCTTCCCGCGGAGATACGCGCCGACTTCGGCGGCGTTGATCGCGAGGTTCTGTTCGTCGATGAAGTCGATGACGGCCTTCGCGGCGGTGGTGGTGACGGGGCTTCCGCCGAAGGTCGAGATGGTGACGCCGCGCAGGCCGTCTGCGACTTCGGGCCGGGCGACCGTCAGGCCGATCGGCATTCCGTTACCCAGCGTCTTGGCGCCCGTGATGATGTCCGGAGTTACGCCCCAATGCTCGATACCAAACCATTTGCCTCCGGTACGGCCCCAGCCGGTTTGCACTTCATCGCTGATGAAGAGTCCACCGGCTTTCCGAATGATCCCGGCGATGATCTCGAAGTACTCCTTCGGCGGAGTGATGAAGCCGCCGACGCCCTGGATGGGTTCGGCGATGAATGCGGCCACGCGGCCGGAGGTCGAGGTACGCACCAGTTCTTCGGCGTCGCGGGCGCATTGGACGTTGCAGGACGGATACGTGAGGCCGAACGGGCACCGGTAGCAGTACGCGTTGTGGGCGTGGACGAAGCCGGAAGGGGCGGCACCGCCCAGACGCCACGTGGATTGTCCGGTCGCGGCCATCGCGAGGGCGGACCGGCCATGGTAGCTGTGGCGCAGCGCGATGATTTCGTGCGAGCCCGTATAGCAGCGCGCGGTGAGGATTGCAGCTTCATTTGCTTCCGTGCCGCTGTTGGTGAAGAACGATTTCGTCAGCGCGCCGTTGGGCGTGATTTCGGCGATGCGTTTGGCCAGGGCGAGTTGCGGCTCGGTCGCGAACACGGTGGACACGTGCTGGAGCTTGTCCATCTGTGCGTGCACTTTCGCGTTCACGGTGTCGTTGCAGTGCCCGACGCCGACGGTGACGATGCCGCCGAAGAAGTCGAGGTACTTGTTGCCGTCGATGTCAAAGACAAACTGATCTTTGGCGCTGGTCACCACGAGAGGTTCCGAATAATAGTTGAAGATCGCCGGGAACAGGTATTCCTTCTGGGCGAGCAGTATCTCTTGCTTGTTCATTTCACATCTCCTCAAATGCCGGGCGGGCGCCGCTATCGCGGAACGAACCGGAAGTTACTGATTGCGATTTCGTCACTGCCCTGGATCAGGAATCCGAATTTGCCGTCGGCGAAATTCCGTCCGGCCTGATTCCAAGAATCGAGCACGACCCATTGGTCTCCCACGCGGATCTTGTGCACAAGGCGATCCGCCGCGACTTCGATCTGCATGGTGAATTCGTTCTGCTTTTCGGAGTCGTGCGGAGTCTTGGAACGCTCCGTGGTGCGGCCATTGATCACATCCTTGGCGTAAAAATACTTCTTGTCCATTTCGAACAAGGCGTAGTTCTTTTGGTCGGAATAGTCAACGAACCAGCGGATACGGCCGCTGCGGAAAACGCCGCCGCCCTTCAGCAGCTGCACGGTGAACGTGAAGATGCCTTTGGCGGGCGCGATTTTATATAGAACGAAGCCGCCGCCCTTGCGGGAATAGACATCGCCGTCCTTGGTCCAGCCGCCCTCTTCCCAATCGCCCATTCCGCCGGCGCGGGGTGCAGGCGGCGGTTCCACTTTGGCGCCGAGACGCGCCTGTGTGAGGTCGAGGTTCCGGGTCTCGCCGGCCGCGACCTGCACACTGATGGTTTTGTCGCCGTGGCCTGCCGATTTCGCGGTAAAGACGTACGC
>JBDTTK010000327.1:0-5537 GCA_039930685.1 Bryobacteraceae bacterium
TGGTATCGAGCGCGGCGAGGTCCTCCGCGCCGGCGGAGGCGAGCGCCGAAGTTAGAACCTCGTCCGGCGCGCCGCCTGGAGCGACGTTATCCCGCAGAGGCAGTTCGAGCCGGAGGAAATCCTGAAACACGGCCGTTACTCGAGACCGCCACGATGCGAGGTCGAACTCGCGCAAATCCACGCCATCGATCTCGATGGCTCCCGATTGCGGATCGTACAACCGGCAAAGCAGCTTGGCGATCGTTGTCTTTCCCGCGCCGTTTTGCCCGACGATGGCGAGCGAAGAGCCAGCGGGAATGGTCAGATCGAAATGCTCCAGCACGGGCGCGTCCGACGCCTTCGAGGCGTCGGAGGGATACGCGAACGTGACATCCCGCAGCCGGATCTCCCGGGCGGGTGTAGAGTCCGCCGGGCGCTTGCCGGAGGACAAGGCGCCCGTCCGCGCCATCTCCGGTTCGAGCTTCAAGACCGCCGCCACCGGAGCCGCCGCGCCGTCAATCGCCCAACTGAATCCGCCGAATGCGATCATGGACACGCCAATCGCGGATTGCACGTAGACAACCGCTTCTCCCAGCGAAATTCGTCCGTCCAAAGCTGCGGCCCCCAGAATCCAGAAGACCAGCAGATTCGCCGAAATGACCAGCAGTACGCTCCAGATTACCGGGCGCTCCCGCATGCGAGTGGCCGCATATTGCAACTGGTGCAGTCGCGTCCTTCGGGCGACGAAGCGGTCGATCGTCCAGGAAGCCAATCCGAATAGCCGCAGTTCCTTGCTGGCAGGCGGATCGACGGCCAACCGGTAGGCGTAATCCGCATCGCGCTGCGCCTCGCGCACTTCCTCCGTGTTGCGGTCCCACCAAACCGCGCTCTCGCGGAGCAGCCAATGCGTCGCCAACCACGCGCCCGCGAGCACGATTGGAGCCCACCATGCGAACCGCAACAGGATCAGCGCCGACGCGAGTCCGCCGATCATCTCGACCAATCCGCTCGCGATGAAATCCATCGAGATCGAGAGTGGCGGACCGGTCATCCCCAAGTCGAACTCCCGCGCGACCGTGAGATCGCCGGTTAGGGGCGCATCTTCCAGGTGGCCCATGCCCGGCGGACGAACGCACGCCTCGGTGAGCCGGTCGTACAGCCAGGCCGCCGTACGGTCACCGAGGTTCGCGCTCACCGCCTGATTGATCGGGCTCAGCACCTGCAGCACGACGAATACGCCGCCCGCAAAGGCAAGGGGCAGCATCAGCGAATCGCCTCGCTGCACCGCGCCCACGAGTACGCCCATCGCGATCCCGAAGATCGCCGGCAGCGTGCCCCTCAGGAACAGAGAGGTCCACCACGCTCCGGCCAAGGCCGGGTCGGCCTTCGCCAGCACGGCGAAAAACTTCCATTCCTTGCGCGCGGTCAAAGATTGGAGCACGAACCGCATTTTGCCACAGATTTCCGAAATCTGGAGGGTCCGGATCTCGTTGGAGTCTACTTTGCAGCCGGCGTCGCGCTGAGCTCGAATGAATCGATAATCCGCCCGTCAATGCCGATCGCCTCGGCGATGGCATGTTTGCCGTCCACCTTCACGCGGACAAAGTTTTCCGTCTTCTCGACCTTTTTCGTGATGTAGGCGGGCGGCATGTCCACGTCATACAGGGGAGCTCCCGCGCCGCCTGTCACGACATAGTGAATGCCCTTTTTCTCGTAGTGCTGGTAATTGTGATCGTGCCCGTTCAGAACGGCCGTCACCTTGTATCTCTCAAACATCGGCACCAGCGCCCACATGTGCGCGTTGTCTCCCTGCCGGCTCTTCACGGACGTGAAAGGCGGATGATGGCCGGCGATGAAGCGGAAGTCGGACCTTTGGCTGCGGGCCAGATCCTGCTCCAGCCACGCAACCTGCTCCTTCCAGTACCGCTCCCGCGCCTCGGGTCCGGCGGCTGCGTTGCCAATGTCCGTGTTGAGGATGCTGAAGTGCGCGTTGCCCCAGTCGAAGGAGTAATATGCGCTCTTCACGTCGAGGAATTCGTAATACTGCCTGTCGTTCCGCTCGTGATTGCCGAGCGACGGATAGAAAGCCGTCTTCGAAAGCAGGGCTTTCTCGATATTGAAGAAGTTCGGCCACAGCTTTGTATCGGAGCCGTCGGTCACCAGGTCGCCGGTGTGTACTGCAAAGTCCGGATCGGACTTCTCCATGCGTGCGATCACCTGCGCGTGGACGTCGTCGCGGGTCCGGTCATCGCCGTACACCACGAACGTGTACGGCGCCGGAGCAGGGGCGGGTACGGTTGCTGTCGGCGGAGCGGGAGCCGTCTTGAACTGGCCCTTTCCCGCGGGGACCGTATAGTAATAGGTCGTGCCCGGCTTCAGATTTGAGTACACGGTCTTTTGCGCGCGCACCGCTTTTGAAACCAGTTTTTGATCCGTCGGCGACTCACCGAGCGTGGCCTGCGCATCGCTCACCAGCCAAATTACCGTGGCCGTCCGGGGCCCGACGTTTACTACTGCTGGACCGCCTACGATTTCTTCCGCCGCCAGGCAGGCCGCAAAGATCGTCATTCCCACCAGCAGTGGCTTCACAAAAGAGGTCATGGGAAAGAGGATAACGCGGGCAGATCAATTCGCGTGACAAGTCGAACTGATCCATGGCCGCGGAGCGTCAGTCCAAGCGGCTCCGCCCGTCTGACTGGTAACGGGCGAGCAGTTTCGCGAGCCGCGACACCACGTCAGGACGCTCCGTATACAAATCGCGAGTCTCGCCCGGGTCTTTCTGCATGTCGTACAACTCGCCGGGCGGATCTCCGGGTTTGGTTTCGACTGTAACCGGAGGCGTAAATCCGCCCGAGCCGTGCCCGAGTACGAGCTTCCAGTGAGCATCGCGGATCGAGAACATCCCCTGCGACGAATGATGGACCACCGCTTCGTGCGGCGACTTCGCGGACTTTCCCGTCATTAGAGGAAGAAGATTGAAGCTGTCCTCAGCCGCGTCGTGCGGAAGTTTCCTGCCGAGCAGCCCCGCCACCGTGCCGAAGAAATCCGTCAGGCATCCGATCCCGGCGGTGGTCGACCCCGCGGGAATCCTTCCCGGCAAGCGCGCCAGAAATGGGATGCGGTGGCCGCCGTCCCAGATGTCGGCCTTCATGCCCCGCCAGTCTGCGTTCGCCCGATGGTTGTACTTCGCAATCATTTCCGGCTTCCAGCGGGCGCCGTTGTCGCTTGCGAACACCACCATCGTATTCGCCGACTGTCCGGCATCCTCGATCGCCCGCAGGACTTGCCCAACGGAATCGTCCACCTGCGCCACGAAGTCGCCGTACTCGCCCGCCCGCGACTTGCCGCGGAACTCCGGAGTCGGCATCCACGGCGTATGCGGACCTGTCATGGCGAAGTAGTGGAAGAACGGCTCCTCCGTCTTCTTGCCGGCCGCGAGGATGCATTCCACCGATTTACGTGTCAGTGTCGGCAGGACGTCGACCATGCGCAGCGAGGGCGCAATCGGCCCGCCACGCCAAAACGCGCCGCTCGGATCGGGACCGCCGGTGTCGGGCGTCGTTGCGGTCGGCTGCTCCACCGCTCTGTCGTTTTGGAAATAGAGATACGGCGGCATGTCGAGCGAGGCCGGAATGCCGAAATACGAGTCGAAGCCTTTGTCGACCGGACCGGGCCGCAGCACCGCCTGATAGTCGGTCCGCGCGACTTTGCCGAGCCCTAAATGCCACTTCCCGACGCCTGACGTCTGATACCCCGCCGACTTCAGGAACGACGCCACTGTCGGACGGCCTTCTTCGATCAGGCTCGGCGAGTAGCCGTTCAGCACACCTTTCTTCATGGGCGACCGCCAGCAATACCGCCCTGTAAGGATGCCGTACCGCGTCGGTGTGCAGACGGCCGACGGCGAGTGCATGTCCGTGAAGCGCACGCCTTGGCCTGCGAGGCGGTCCAGGTTCGGAGTCGGAATCTGTGACTTCGCGTTGTAGCAGCCGAGATCGCCCCAGCCAAGGTCGTCCGCCAGGATGTAGACGATATTGGGCCGTTTGGCGGCGCCCGCCAGCGGTAGTGCCGCGGCCGTCGCAGTTGCAAGAAACGTTCGGCGATCCATCGGACTTCCATTCTATTCGCCGCCCCAAGCGATCTGTAGAACGCTGTCCGCCGGGGAGCTGGATGGCTGGCGTCGGGTACACTGAAAACCTCATCTATGCCTCTTGTTGCCGGCGACAAGCTTGGTCCCTATGAAATTCTTGCGCCCATCGGCAAAGGCGGAATGGGCGAGGTGTACCGTGCCCGCGACTCCCGCCTCAATCGGGATGTCGCGATCAAGGTTTCGAGCGCCCAGTTTACCGACCGCTTTACCCGCGAGGCCCGCGCGATTGCCGCGCTGAACCACACCAACATCTGCCACCTGTACGACGTCGGACCGGACTATCTTGTCATGGAGTACGTCGAAGGCGACGACCTGTGCGGACCGCTCGATTTCGATGACGCGCTTCCGATCATTCAGCAACTCATCGACGGCATCGAAGCCGCGCACGAAAAGAACATCATCCATCGCGATCTGAAACCCGCCAACATCAAAGTCACGCCGGATGGCGTCGTCAAGATTCTCGACTTCGGACTGGCGAAGGCCATGGAGCCGCTCACCTCCGGCGAGTCGAATCCCGAGAACTCGCCGACCTTCACCATCGGCGCGACGATCGCCGGCACGATCCTTGGAACGGCGGCCTACATGGCTCCGGAGCAAGCCAAGGGCAAGCCCGCCGACCAGCGCTCCGACATCTGGTCGTTCGGCGTCATCATCTACGAAATCCTTACGGGCCAGCGTTTGTTCGAAGGCGAATCCGCCATCGAGATTCTGGGCAACGTCCTGAACAAGGAGCCCGACATCTCGAAGGCGCCGGCCCGCGCGCAGAAGCTGTTGCGTTGGTGCCTGGAGAAAGGACGGAAGCAGCGGCTGCAGGCGATCGGCGACGCGCGCCGGTTGCTCAACGAACCGGATACGGCCGCGGTCCAATCCATACCGGCGCCGAAGCAACGGTTCGCCGCTCTACCCTGGGCCGTCGCTGCCGTGCTCGCGCTCGCCACGGCAGTTGCGCTGTGGGCGCCGTGGCGCAGCGACAAACCCCCGGACCGCCCCCTCGTTCGCCTCGATGTCGATTTGGGCGCGGATGTTTCCTTCCCGGCCCCCGACACGACAGGCAGCAGTATCGCCATCTCCCCGGATGGAACGCTGCTTGTCTATGCGTCTGGAAATCCGCCGAGACTGTTCACGCGCCGCCTGGATCAACAAAAGGCAACTGAGCTCCCGGGAACGCAGGGCGCGACCACTCCGTTCCTTTCGGCAGACGGGCAGTGGGTCGGCTTCTATTCCGCGGGAAAGCTGCGTAAGATCTCGGTCGAAGGGGGCGCCGTTGTCGCGCTCCAAGACGTCGCCGGCTTTCACGGTGCGAGTTGGGGCGAAGACGGCAGCATCGTCATTTCCACGACCCGAAAGCTCGTGCGGATTCCCGCCGGCGCAGGTTCACCCGAGATCCTCGCCGAACCCGCCTCCGGCG
>JBDTTK010000328.1:0-5525 GCA_039930685.1 Bryobacteraceae bacterium
ACGGTAGTCGGTGAAATCGCGGAATTGAATATCGGCAGCCGCCCCGCTTCAAGGACGGCATCGGCGCGTATCGAGGACTTGCGCGCGATCCCGTGGGTCTTCAGCTGGGCGCAGTGCAGGCTCATGCTGCCGGGCTGGTACGGATTCGGCTCCGCTGTGCGCGAATGGCTTGCAGGGAATCCGGACGGACTACAACTGCTGCGCGAGATGAACGCAGAGTGGCCATTCTTCCGCACGTTGCTCTCGAACATGGACATGGTGCTCTCGAAGACCGACATTGCGATCGCGTCGCGCTACGCGGACCTGGTGACTGACGCCGGATTGCGTCAGGCGATCTTTCCGCGCCTCCGCGCTGAATGGCAGGCAAGTATCGATGCTCTGCTTTCGATTACGGACCAAAGCAGCCTTCTCGAGGGGAATGCGCTGTTGGCGCGCTCGATCCGCAATCGGTTCCCTTATTTGGATCCGCTGAATCATCTTCAGATTGAACTCATGGAGCGTTATCGCGGAGGCAGCAACGAAGAGAATCTCAAGCGAGGAATCCACCTGACGATCAACGGAGTCGCCGCAGGCCTACGCAACAGCGGCTGACGGGCGGACCTGATTGCGGTAAAAGGCAATCCGCTCGAAGACATCGACACGCTGCGCGATGTGCCCTTCGTGATGAAGGACGGACTCGTCTTTAAGAAGGACGGCGTGATGACGCCCGGCCCTTTCTTCCACAGCGGACCTGTCCCGCCGTCCGCGTGGCGAATCCACTAACGGCTATGGGGCGCTCGCGGGCTTCACGCGCCGCTTTGACGCCTGCTCGAACGCGTACGCCGCTTTTAGGAGCGTGGGCTCGCTGCACGCCATGCCCGTGAAGCTGACGCCAAATGGAGCCGGATTCGGTGTAAATCCGACCGGAAACGGTCCGCCTTGCGTATTCGGAATCATACCGAACGGCACAATGACGGTCGGATATCCGGGCTTCGCCGCGATCCCCGCGCCGCTCGGACCGGGGAACAGGAGCGCGTCCAGCCGGTGGGCTTTCATCGCGGCGTCGATGCCATGGGTTCCCGCGAGATCGATGTCCTTGGCACGATCGGATTCGTATCGAGCGCGGTCCGCTTGCAGGTTCATTTCGTCAGAGATATCCAATTGCGATTGCCCATAGCGAATCGCGCCACCGTTGGTGTGCGTGATATTCCACTCGCGCAGAGCGGTCAACGATTTCACGGGCGCGGAGGGCCCCAGCGTTTCGAGCCACGCGTTGAAGTCGCGCTTCATGCCGTACTTGAGGACCACCGAACAGTTCGCGTCCTTGCCGCGCGCATTCGCGAGTCCGCCGCATTGGCCCCAGAGCAGGAAGTTCTTGTCGGCGTTCTTCTCGATGACGCTCGGAATGTCGGCTGGATCGACAATTTCGGCGCCCTGTTGCTTGAGAATTTCGATCGCCTCCGTCATCACGCGGCGTTGTTCCGGCGAAAGACCGTTCCCGAAGCCACCACCGCCTCCTCGACGTCCGCCGGTCGCAGGCGGCGCACCGGCGCGCGCCGGAGGCGTCATCGCATCGTAAAAGAACGCGCGGGGTATTCCGATGCGCATTCCCTTCAATCCGTCAGCTTTCAGGAACGGAGTGTAGTCGCGTCCAGCCGGAGGCGTGCATTTGGTGGTCGCCGCGTCGTGCGGATCCGGCGACGGACTCTCCAATGCACCCAACAGAATCGCGGCGTCCGTGACATTCTTCGCCATCGGACCCGCTGTGTCCTGATCCGCGGTAATCGGAATTACGCCGTACCGGCTGATTCTGCCGAGCGTCGGCTTCACAGCAGCCAGCATGTTCTGATTAGACGGACTCAGAATCGAGCCGGACGTCTCCGAACCGATGTTCGCCGCCCAGAAGTTTGCCGCCGTACCGACACCCGAGCTGGATCCGCCGGTTGAAAGCACGGGGCGTCCGTCGTCGTTACCTTCACGTGGATCGCGACGCGGATCGTAAGGGTTGTAGCCGAATCCGCGAATGGCATTGTAGTTTGCCGGCATCGGAGTCGGACCGCCGGCCACCCAGTTCGCGAGTTCCGAAAGCCCGGTCTTTGCGATGATCACCGCACCCGCGTCGCGCAGGTTCTTGACGAGCGTTGCGTCGTACGGCGGCATGTAGCCCGCGAACGCGAGCGCCCCGCCAGTCGTCACGATGTCGTGCGTGAGGACATTGTCCTTGAGCGCAATCGGAATTCCGTGCAGCGGACCGCGAATACGACCCTGCGCGCGCTCGCGATCGCGCTCGTCGGCTTCGGCCAGGACGTTGGGGTTCACCGTAATGATGCAGTGGAGCTGGTCTTCATACAGAGCGATGCGAGTGAGATATGCCGTAACAAGTTCTCTCGATGTCGTGCGGCCCTGTTCCATGGCGGTCCGCATTTCAGTAATGCCGGTCTCGACGACATCGAACGGCTTCTGAGGCGGGTTCGGGTTCCGCTGCGCGAAAACCTGACCGGTAGCGAACAACGCGACTATCAGGAGAAGTTGCATCAAGGGTCTGTCCTCAGGTTGTCGGGGAGCGTTAGCTGACGAAACAAGGTCACACCGCTACACCTTGGAATCCCTATGAGCTTGGCACAAAATCAGATTCGAACGTCACCGAGGATTAGAGCGAAACTTCTCCACGCGATGGAAAGTCAGGAAGTTTGCGTCGTGCGCCCGGAGCGCGCCGCCTTCGTCATCGTCAAAGGCGGTCCGAGAGGCCACGATTAGATCATCGCCGTCAAACTGCCAATCGACATACTGGAAGGCGTGCTTTTCCGGATCGGGGTGTGCGAGCACGGTGCGTTCGACGTGCCAGTGGCGGGCGTCATGAGACGACATCAGCATCAGCGTATTGCGAACCGACGCCGGGTCCTTGGCGGACCGCTCATACTTTTCAAGCGCCGGGTTGGAAAGCGTCCAGTACTTGCGGCTCTTCTTGTCCCAACGGATTGTAAATTTCTTCGCGCCGCCCGGGAACGGAATCAGTCCTTCGAATTCGAACGCGCCCTTCTTTACCTGCACCACTGCGGCTTTTTCGATATTGGCTACACGCAGGATGTCGAGCAACTGGCCTTTCCTGTCGACCACCGCGTTGCCCTCGAGCCACGTCTCGCCTTCGCCGGCCACGTCCTTCGGATAGGGCTTGCGCTCGGTCATGGTCCAACTCTTGGGGTTCATCAGGTCCGACTTTGTGGGAGCTGAGATAAGGAATGCCTCGAAGCGCCCCCATTTGCCCTCCGGGTGAAACTCCATCCCGCGCCAGATCCGACCGTCCTTGATGACGATCGGAACGGGTGCTGTGTGATAGCCGGTCTCGTCGGTCAAAAAGGAAGGCGCGCTCCAGGTCAAGCCGTTGTCGGTGGATTTCCGAATCACGATTCGCCCGTACTCAAACGTCGTGCCCATGAGGTAGAGATTCCGGCGATGGACAAACAAGTTGGACCAGAACTGGTCGGAGAGTTCGGCGGATTTCGTCCACGTCTTACCGCGATCCATCGATCGGAACACGCGTGAGACAGCGGAGGTCGATTGCGTCGAACCCTTGCCGAAGAAGTCATGCGATGCGACATACGCGCCATTGGGAGCGATGACGATGGACGGGGAACCGATATATTGCTGAGTCCTCGCCGAGTGGTGGTCGATCACGACACCCGGCGGCGATGCGATCTGGCTCAGAAAAAGCAGTGCGAGTATCATCGTCCCGATTATGGCGGAATGGCGGGGCGCACGAATTCGATCGTCGACGATACTCGCTTCGTGGACGGCTATCGGTACGCGATTGCGCGCCGGCCCCGCTCCGCGCCTGTTCGTGCTGAAATACGAACAGCCATGACCGCTACTCGCCGCCAATTCCTGACTCAGGCCGGCTGCATTGCCGCCGCCCATCAAACCGCCTCCCGGCTCCTTGCAGCCTCGACCGTACCGGTAGGACTAGAGATGTACTCAGTTCGGGACGAACTGGCGAAGGACCTGCTGGGCACCGTCCGGAAAGTCGGCGCCATGGGTTACAAAGTCGTCGAATTCTATGCGCCGTATTACGAGTGGACCGAGTCCACTGCTAAGGATGTCCGAAAGACGCTCGACGAACTCGGTGTCCAGTGCAGGTCAACGCACAACGGAGCGCCGACGTTCGCGCCCGACGGAATTCAAAAGGCGATCGACCTAAATGGCATTCTCGGATCCAAGTACGTCGTCATGGCGAGTCCGGGACGCGCTACGTCTCTGGATGATTGGAAGCGCGTTAGCGAGCGCCTCACCTCCGCCGCCGGCACGCTGAAGCCCGCCGGCATGTCCGCCGGGTATCACAATCACCGCACCGAGTTTATTCCGCTGGAAGGCAAACGGCCCATCGAGATCATTGCGGCGAATACTCCGCCGGCCGTCATGCTGCAGTTCGACATCGGAACCTGTGTCCACGCCGGCTCCGATCCGGTCGCCTGGATCGAAGCGAACCCCGGACGCATTCGAAGTCTTCATTGCAAGGACTGGGGCGCGGGCGAAGGCAAAGGCTACAAGGTCCTGTTCGGTGAAGGAGACTCGCCCTGGAAGAAGATCTTCGCCGCTGCCGAACGTACCGGAGGAGTCGAGTATTATCTCATCGAGCAGGAAGGCAGCCGCTTCGGCTCCATCGAAACCGCCGAGCGGTGTCTTGCCACCTTTAAGAGAATGCGCGTGTAAAAATGAGCCGGAACTGGACGCTTCTTCTATTCGCCGCCGCGACAGCGGGTTCGTCGCCAGCGCAGCAGGCTTTGCCTCCCCTTCCGCCCGCGATGTCGATTCCGAAGCCCGGGCCGGCCGCGGGCGGACCGTATGCCCCGCAGCCCATCATGCCAGGCGGAGTAGTGGTTCCGCTGTATCCACCCGGTTCGCCGTACCTCAACAAGACTCGCGTCGGCGAGCCCGAGCAGTACAACATGAGCGCGACGGTGCCGGGCCGCATCGACAGCATCGTCAACATCCACAATCCCTCGATTGAGGTCCACGTCGTCGGCCGAGGCAGCAATACCGGCGCCGTCGTGATTCTCGCAGCCGGAGGCGGCCACAACACGCTCAACGTGGGCGGAGAAAGCGCCGACTTCGTTTCGTTCTTCTACAACTACGGCGTGAACACCGTGATCCTACGCAACCGCCTGCGGCGCGACGGATACGACGCGCGTGTGGACGCCGTACGCGATGCCTTGCAGGCTATTCGTCTAGTCCGCGCGTACGCGAGGGAATGGAACTTCGACCCGCACAAGATCGGAATCATGGGCTTCTCCGCCGGCGCCGAGTTGTCAGCCCCGTCCGCCGTCGAGTTCCCGGAGTTCGAACGCGCGAACGCCGCGCCGGATCGATTCGCCGGCATCAGCGCAAGGCCGGACTTCGTCGGCATTATTTATCCTGGCCCTTCGCCGTTTGCGAAAAATCGCACGCCGCCGTCGATTCCTCGCGACGTCCCGCCTGCTTTCATCGCCTGCGCCGGATCGGGCGATCGCGGCCACGCCGTCTGGGCGATGGACTACTACGCGGCGATGCTT
>JBDTTK010000329.1:0-5506 GCA_039930685.1 Bryobacteraceae bacterium
AAGCGGAGGGCGCGGAACAGTCCGAACCCGGGCCGCGTATAGGATTTACAGTGCCGCGCGCATTGGGAAAAGCGGTGATTCGGAATCGAATCCGCCGCCGAGTCCGCGAGGCGTTTCGCGTTCGAATGCCGGATCTAGGCCCAAATTGGTGGATTGTGATTAACCCGCGCCGCAAGGCTCTGGACGCTCCTTTCGAGGAGCTGAAGCGGGAAGTGGAGAAAGTGGTCCAGAGATGCGCGAAGTCGTAATCCTGCTGTTGCGCGGCTACAAGCGCTTCCTTTCCCCTCTGCTTCCGTCCGCCTGCCGCTTTCACCCAACCTGTTCCGAATATATGCGCGATGCCGTGGAAAAACACGGAGCCGTGCGAGGTGTCTACCTTGGCGTACGGCGGCTTCTGCGCTGTCACCCATTTCATGCCGGAGGCTTCGACCCCGTTCGGTAAGCGGCCCGGCCCTGTTCTCGCCTCATAAGTAACCACGCAACATGGATCCCAACTCCGGCAATAAAGAAATCGGCTCCGGCAAGAAAGAACTGAGCATGGAGGCGCGCCTCATGATCGCCTTCGGGCTCATGGCCGTCGTCCTGTTCGTCACGCCCTACATCTACAAGCCGGCTCCGCCGCCGGCCGATAAAAAGACCCAGCAGACCGAAGAGAAAAAGGCTGCACTCCCGGCGGAGCAACCGCCGGCGGAAAAAGCCAAAACCCCAGCGAAACCGGCAGGCCCGAAGGCCGCGCTGGAAGCGGCGGCAGTTCCGGCCGCCGGCGTCATTCAGGCCTCCAAAGAAGAGTTGTACACGGTTAACACCAAGGTCTACAAAGTCGTCTTTTCGAATCGCGGCGCGGTGGTGAAGAGCTGGATCCTGAAGAAATACAAGGATCACCGCGACAAGCCTCTTGATCTTGTGAACCCCAGGGCTGCCGAAAAGACCGACAACGGGCCGTTTTCGCTTCTTTTCAAAAACCAGAAGCCTTCCTTCGATCCCAACTGGGTCAACTTCGTTGCAAAGCCCGCAGCCGACAACCTTGGCATCGATTTCGAGTATTCCGATGGCAGCACCGTGGTCCGCAAGTCGTTTAAGTTCGACCCGGCCAGCTATACGGCGGACGTCTCGACCGAAGTCTTGATGAACGGCGTCGCTCTGCCGCACCTCATCGAGTGGCGCGGCGGGTTCGGCGATCCGACGATCGTCAATGCGCAAGCTTCCGGCCATTCCCTTTATCACGTGACTGGCGAATCCAGCCCGACGGTAAAGGATGTGAAAGCAGGTAAGGATGGTCCGGTAACGACGAGCGGCACCTATTCGTTTGCCGGCTTGGAAGATCCCTATTTCACCGCCGTATTTCTCCCCAAAGGCAACGGGAGCACAACCGTGACGACGTTCAGCGACACGGTCATCGGCGCGCCGGAGGGCGCGGGCGAGGAGCCGCATATCGGCGTGGCGATTGGCGGAGACGGCGAGAATCGCTTCACGCTGTTCGTTGGACCGAAGGACCTGGATCTGATGAAGCAGATCAACCCTAAGCTCGAGCAACTCGTCGACTGGGGCTGGTTCGGCTTCATCGCAAAGCCTCTCTTCGCCGGCTTGAACTGGCTCAACGACAAGTACATCCACAACTATGGCTGGGCCATTATCCTCCTGACGGTCATAATCAACATCGTGCTCATGCCGCTGAAATTCACGAGCATGAAGTCGGCGAAGAAGATGCAGACGCTGCAGCCGCAAATTGCCGCGATCAACGCGAAGTACAAAGAGATTCCCATGCGGGATCCCCGGCAGTCGGATAAGAACGCCGAAGTCATGGAGCTGTACAAGAAGAACGGGGTCAATCCCGTTGGCGGCTGCCTGCCCATGGTGTTGCAGCTTCCGTTTTTCTTTGCGTTCTACAAGGTTTTGACGGTGTCTGTCGAAATGCGCGGCGCGCCATGGCTCTGGGTCGGCGACCTTTCGCAGCCCGAAACGCTCAGCCTCCGTGTCCTTCCGGTTCTGTTGATCATTACGCAGTTCGTCTCGCAGAAGATGACCCCGGCGGCGGGAGCCGATCCGTCGCAGCAGAAAATCATGATGTTCATGCCGCTCGCGATGGGCTTCATGTTCTACTATCAATCCGCGGGCCTGGTGCTATATTGGTTAACCGGAAACCTGGTCGCGATCGCGCAGCAGTGGTTTACAAATCGCACAATGGCGACGCCGGCGCCGGCCGTGATCGACGTGAAGCCAGGCAAGAAAAAGTAGCCGACTCTACGAAATGCCAAAATACACCGTCGCCGAGACCGGACCCCGCCTAGACGCATTCCTGAGGACGGTGCTGCAGGCCGCCGGCTTCGCTGTGAAGTGGGACATCGTGGAAGGTTCCACGCCCCATCCCGACATCGAGAAGCCCGAGGTCATGGTGAAATTCTCGGGGCAGGACGTGGGGGAGCTTCTTGCCAATAAGGCCGAAGTCCTGCTCGCTCTTGAACAGCTTTCGATGGAATCGCTGCGGATGCCCAGCGAGGATCATTCGCTGCTCTGCTTCGATGCGAACGACTACCGCATGCTCCGCATCGAGGAATTGCGGATGAGTGCCATCACAGCGGCCGAGCGGGTAAAGAAAACCAAAGTTCCGTTCATCTTCAGCCCGATGAACAGCCGCGAGCGCCGGATCATTCACCTGGCCCTCCGCGGCGAAACCGAACTTCGCAGCGAAAGCGTCGGTATCGGGCAGTTCCGGCAAGTGGCCGTGGTTCCGGAAGGTATGCCGACTCCGCCGGCGCCTCCACCGCCTCCGATGCGCCGTCCGATGGGCGGTGGGGATCGCGGCGGCTTCGGTGGAGATCGGCGTGGTGGTCCCGGTGGCGACCGGCGAGGCGGTCCAGGCGGCGATCGCCGCGGTGGACGCCCCGGCGGAGACCGACGTGGTCCGCGTCCGCCGAGATAGCAACCATAGCCGGATCGAACCCCGACCGTCAGGGAGGGGACCCACGTCGTTCACTTAGCTAACGGAAGAAGGATCCGTCGGCACCGTGCAACTCCACGACACCATCGCCGCCATCTCCACTCCTCCCGGACGCGGAGGCCTCGGCATCATCCGCCTCTCCGGTCCGCGCGCCGTCGACATCGCAAAGTCCATACTCGCTCTTCACGCCCATCTTGAGCCGCGCCTCGCAACCCTCGCCGACCTGAAGGACGCCGATAGCCACACCGTCGACCAGGTCGTCGTCACTTACTTCGCGAAGCCCAAGTCCTACACCGCGGAAGACGTCGTCGAAATCTCCTGCCACGGGGCGCCGGTTGTTCTCCGCTTCGCTCTCGAACGCGCCGTCGCCGAAGGTGCACGCCTCGCCGAGCCTGGCGAGTTCACGCTGCGCGCATACTTGAACGGCCGCATCGACCTGCCGCGCGCCGAGGCGGTCCGTGATCTGATCGACGCGACCACGCTCTATCAAGCGCGCATCGCGGCGCAGCAAATGGAAGGCTCCGTCTCGCGGCGGCTGAAGCCGATCAAAGAGCAACTCCTCGAAATGATCGCGCTCCTCGAAGCCGGAATTGACTTCGCGGAAGACGACATCAGCGTCGCGCCCGCCGAAGAACTTCTCCGCCGCCTGATGCCGATCGAAGAAAGCATCGCGAAGCTCGCGGCCAGTTTCGCGTACGGCAAGCTAGTCCACGGCGGATTCACGCTTGCCATTGTCGGACGCCCGAACGTCGGCAAAAGCAGTCTCTTTAACCGCCTGCTCGATCAGGACCGCGCGATCGTTACCGAAATCCCTGGCACTACGCGCGACTCCGTAAGCGAGACGGCGTCTCTGGATGGAATCCCCGTAAAGTTCGTCGATACCGCCGGCATCCGGACCTCCGACGATCGCGTCGAGAGCCTCGGCATTGAGCGCAGCTATCAGGCCATGGCGGACGCCGACGTCACCCTGGTCGTAGTCGACCTATCACAGCCGCTCCATGAAGAAGACAGCAAGCTCGTCTCGCGTGCGGAAGATCAAGGCAGATTTGTAGTCGCGGGAAACAAAGTCGACATCGGCGGATCCGCGGAATCGGCGGTCAGGCTGGTAGAGGTCTCGGCTTTGACAGGTCACGGCATCCAGGAATTGCGCCAGGCGATTCTCGCAACCGTCGCGCCCGAAGGAGTGCTCGAACAGCAGGACGGCTTCATCACCAGCCTCCGCCACGAGCGCTGTCTCAAAGAATCCCTCGAAGCGTTGCAGGCGGCCCGTTCAGCGATCGACCTGAACATCCCACACGAGATGCTGCTGCTCGATCTCTACGCGGCGCTAAGACCGATCGACGCAATCACCGGAGCAACTACTGCCGACGACATTCTGAACAGGATCTTCTCGACGTTCTGCATCGGGAAGTGAGGCCTGGCGTAGAATGATCCACAGGCGATCGAGTAGAGCGAACCCATGAGCATCACCGTTTATCCGGAACTAGAATCGCGACTTCGCGCGCGGGCCGAAGCGGAGGGCATTACCGTTGACGCCTACGTTGAACGCCTGCTACTCGCGGATCAGCAACCGGGCGGCGAGCTTCAATCCCTGGCGCTCGAAGGAATCGAGTCGGGCGAACCGTTTGAACCCGGTCCCGGGTATTGGGAGGCGAAACACCGCTCTCTTGACGAACGCCTGAAGGCCGCCGCCTCGAGGTGAGTCCGCGATACCTCCTCCGCCCAAAAGCGGACAAGGACCTCGACGATCAATCTCTCTACGTCGCAACAGAAGTTGGGTCGGAAGTCGGACATCGATTCCTGATCGCAGCGCACAAGACCTTCACCCTTCTCGCGACACAACCCAAGATGGGTTGGCGGCCACGAATCAAGCATCCAGCCATCGGGGATTGGAGAGTGTTTCGCGTGTCGGGCTTCGAAAAGATCCTAATCCTGTATCGCCCTCTTCCGGACGGCGTTGAGATTCTACGCGTCGTTCATGGGTCTCGGAACATACAGAAGTTGTTGCGTAGCGAAGGTGTCAATTAAACCCGACCTGAATTGAAATCCTTCGCGCCGGAGAAGGTGTATGGTACGACGAAGCCCAAACTACAAACGGGAAATAAGTGTGACGCTCGCAGTCAGCTAAATTGCTACGTCAACTCGGGCAGCGTGAACACCGCATCGAACGGACACGACAAGCCGACTTCCAAATTCTCCCGCGCACCCATTAGCCGATCCACCAGGCAGATCGCACCGAGCACATTCATGCCCGCATCCCGCGAATGCTTCACCGCCGCCACCGTCGAATCGCCGGTCGTACACACGTCGTCGATGATTACGACATCGAGACCCGCCATCTCGGTGACGCCTTCGATATGCTTCTTGGTTCCGTGACCCTTGGCCTCTTTGCGGACCAGGAACGCGTTGATCTCGAGCCCCACATCCAGACTCTCCCGCGCGATCGCCATCACAATCGGATCCGCACCCAGCACCAGACCGCCCACCGCCTTCGGCTTCCAGCCCCGCTCCGCGATCTTCGCGAGGAATGCCTTGCCCACCAGCCTCGTCCCGCGCGCGCGGCACGTC
>JBDTTK010000330.1:0-5506 GCA_039930685.1 Bryobacteraceae bacterium
TGGGAAGCGGGAAGTGCGGACTGTCGTCGGCGTCGTCCGAACGCGGCGGAATGAATTCGATCGCGTTGGTGCCGAAGATCGCCAGGTCGCGAATGTATTGATCGAACATCTCGACCGTGAACGCGTCGTATGCATTCACCTTCGGACGGTAGCCGAGCTGATGTCCGCGCAGAGCGAACCTTGGCGCGGTGGAGACAGCCAGCTTGTCGTCGACTTCGAGGACATGGCCGCGCTCCATACGCATCTGGCGGAGAAGGTACCCGACGCCGAACAACATGCCGCGCTGGTCGTTTCCGGCGACGATCACGTTGCCTCCGACGGCCTGCACGCGGAACCCTTCGGCGCCGCGGGGAGCGGCCGCCATCCGGCTGAGCGGAACTCCGGCGAGGCCAGCGAGATTGGCGTTGGTTCCGACGATGATCGCCGGCGTGCCGGCCGCGGGCAGGGAATTCTGCACGGCAAGCCGCATCTGCGTGCGCTTCTGTACTTCTTCGACAAGCACGGACACCGCAGCGGATTCCTGCATCGTCAGCTTAGCCGGAGCCACTACGACGGCCTTCTTGAGGTCGAGCGCTGAGAGCGGCATTAGCGCGAGCAACGCCAGCGCACTGGCAGAGAGACAGAGACTTGGTCGCATGCTTATTTCTTCCTCATCAGCCAGACTTCGCCGATTTCAAGACCGCGGCCGTTTCCGCGCAATCCAGGTTCTTTCGTAAACGTCAGTTCCAGCTTGCCGTCGGCGGTGGCCGCCTGCGGGATATCGAATTCGAGCGGCTTGAAGGGGACGGGCCGCTTCAGCCAACTGTGAATCTCGTGGCTTTCCGCGGCGAGCTTGATCTTCGGCTCGACATCACCACCGGCGTATACTACGCGGATCTTGTATTGCGCGTGCGGGTCGAGGCCGTCGTAGCGCATTTTTACCGGGGTCTCGTTGAGCGCCGCGCCGACGGTTAGCCATGATCGCGGATAGTTAGTCGCGTATCCGGTGACGTAGTTGATCCGCCCGACGCCGCCGCGTCCGATGCCGACGTAAGAGGACTCGAGGAAGGCTGGATCCGAAGGATAGCCGGGTCCACGCACCATGTGCGGCTGGCGGGCGAGGTCACCGAGGTTGTCATAGAAGCCGCCCGGACCGGGGTTGGTCCAATTGACGATTTCATCGATGGCAGCAAGCCGTGCCTTTTCATCCGTGAGCGCACCAATGGCGCCGAACCGCTCTTCGAGCCACCACCGATTGTTCAAGGGCATGTCGGCGGTGTCGGAGCTTGCGCCGCGACCCACGGCGATGGCCTGATACTTTTCGACGCTCAACTGCGCGTGGATGCTGCCGAAGAGCGCCTCGCTCAATTCCATCAGCCGTTGGCGCAAGTCGGCCGCCGCAGGATCGGTGACGGCGCGGTCGAGAGTTCGCTTCGCGCGCGAGAGCGCCAGTTCGGATCCGGTCCGCGACGCGTAGCGCAGTTCACCCATCGCCTGCTGTTCGAGGGCCGTCTCATAGATCAGACGGTGGCGGACATAGGCGTCGTAGTAAGCGCGGTACAGCGCCTGCTGGAAGCGCCAATTCAGCTTCATCTGCGGCGTCGCGTGCTTCTCAAGGTCGCGGAAAATCGAGAACGTGGTCTCGACCCCTTCATTCGTCAGCAGGGGACCGCGCCAATTGCGCTCGAGGGCAAACAGGCCCTCCGCGAAGTCGTGTCCGACCTCCTCGCCGATGAAATACCGGCCAAATTCGGCGAGCGAGGCGTTGAGGTCCGCCTTGGGATCCCAGCCCAGAATGCTCCAGACGAACTTGTTGACGTCGTCGTTGATCCCTTCGGAGTAAGTGCTGAAGCCGACGGTGTAGTCTTTGTACGCATTGAAAATGGCGCGCTCATCCGTGGGGCGGGGGTTCGCCACTTCGCGTCCTTCCGTCACCATGTAGGCGATGTCCCAGTCGGGCACGAAGTATTGTGCGTTGGTGCTGTGCGTGATGTCCGGGTAGCGGCGGATCGCATAGCGCTTCGGCACCATTTTGCGGAGCACCGGGATGCTGTCGCGAACCTGCGGACCGTGGACGACGCCGGTCAGCCACTTGGGTTCGGCTTTGAGCAGTTCGTAGAACTCTTCGGTCCACTCCTTCGAGAAGCCTTGCGGCGAGACCCACATGTCGGCCTTCGGATGGTACTTGTGCAAGCTCTCCGTCTGCTTTTCGAGCAGGGCCAGCAGATACTTCGGCTGGGTGTGGCCGGGGTCTCCGCCGGGGACGAAGATGTGGTCGATGCGCGGCAGGCGGCGGAACACTTCATCCCATTCCTTGAGTGCGAACTCGACCGTCTTCGCATCCGAGTAGTCCTTGTCCATCGCCGGGAACCATATCCAGACATCGAGTCCGTATTCGGCGCAGATACGGGACATCTCGACCATCATCTCGATCTTCGGGAGAGCGAAGTGGGGGCTGTCGTCAGCATCGTCCGAACGCGGCGGGATCAATTCGATCGCGTTGGTTCCGAACACCGCGAGATCGCGGATGTACTGCTCGAACATTCCCACGCTGAAGGCGTCGTATGCGTTCACTTTGGGTCGATAGCCCAGCTGATGACCGCGGACGGCGATCTGAGGAGCGGTCGCTACCTTGAAGTTGTCCGCCACCTCGAAACTCTTTCCGCGCCGCATGTTCATGTGGCGAAGTAGGTAACCCGCGCCGAACACCACCGCCCGATCGCTGTTACCGGCGACAACCACGGTCTTGCCGATCACGCCGATGCGGAATCCGTCGGCGCCCTGCGGAGCCGCCGGCAGTTGCCGTACGAGATCCGCGGCCATGGACTGAAGCTGCGCCGTGGTTCCGACCAGGATCGCGGGTTGTCCGGCGGGCACCGCCGTCGCCGCCGCCATGCGGACCTGCGTTCGCTTCTCTACCTCTTCGCGCAGCATCTGCGACGCCTTTTGGACCGGCATCGGAGACCCGCCAGGAGCCACCACAACCGCATTCTTCAAGTCCATTCCGTTCGCCAGGGCGACGGCCAGAAGCATGGCTGGCAAAACACGGCCAGTTCTCGAGTGAATCATGGTTTCAATAATTACCACAGTCGAGGACGTTTTTGAAACGGCAAGATGACGCTTTCTTCACCTCACGGAGCAAAGAAAGCTTACCCGGCTGCGAAAATGCGGATTCTGGAGTAAAGTGAAACAACATGCCAGAAATAGATCTGCGGTCTGCGGGGGCCCCAGGCGAGCACCAAGATCCAAGGAAGGACTCGAAGCACGCGCCGGCGGAATACTTCATCCGGGCTGTCGGAAACGCGATCGACATTCTCGAACTCGTCAGCGCGAATACCGGACCGCTCTCGCTCTCTGAAATCACAGAGAAGGTCGGCCAGTCGAAGAGTTCGGTGTTCCGGATCCTCTGCACGCTCGAGCAAAAAGGACTGCTTGAAAGGCGTCCCGGTGACCTGTTCGCCTTGTCGCAATCCGGTTTCTCTTTTAAGTCAAACCAGTCGCTCCTGCGCCTGAGCCGCATCGCTCAGCCACTCATGCGCGAACTGAACCGCGAGTTCCGCGAGACCATCAGCTTGGCCTGTTTGCTCGAAAATCACATCGAAGCAGTGACGGTCATCGACAGCCCGCAGCGTATCCGCGTCTTCAACGTGGTGGGCGGAATCATCCCGCCTCATGCCAGTTCCGTTGGAAAGTGCATCGTCGCCCACCAGCCGGAGACGCTTCGCGAGTTCATTTTGGCGGCGTATGGATCTCACCGCTTCACCCCGCATACCATCGTCGACGCAACCGTCCTTGACGAGGAATTGCGAAAGGTTCGCGAACAGGGATTTGCCGTCGACCGGGAAGAAAGCGCGATGGGCGGAATCTGTTTCGGCGCACCGATCTGGACGGCGTCCGATCGAGTAGGCGCGGCCCTCAGTCTCTCCCTTCCCAAGGATCGCGCTACGGATGAGCAGAAGGTGGTTGACGCTGTTCAGCGGACGGCCAAGGCCATTTCGAGCGAACTGGTTACGCCTGGCGTTTCACTGAGCCTCAATGGCGCAAAATAGTAAAACGAAATTTCACCTTTGTTGTTCTTCCAGCCGCTAACGTGGTAGATTCGCCATACCAGCAGTTTTGGATTAAGAAATCTTCGCCGAGAGACCCCATGTCTACCGGTATTTCCTGTTGAGAGGTTGGCTTTGAATCCAACGAGTTCCATGTTGAACAGGCGCCGCTTCCTGAAGGCGGGCGCATCCACTGTCCTTGCTGCAAATGGCATAGCGCAGACGGCGTCCGCGCCGATCGATTTGCGGAGGGCCGTTGTCGTCGTGCGGCCCGGCGAGCTTCCGAACGCCGAGAAGACCGCCGCGGCGGTGCTCCTCGATGAGGTCTTCAAGCGGACTGGAATCCGTCTGCGCACGACTACAGCTTGGCCTGCGTCAGGACCCTGCATCGCGATCTCCTCCACCGCGAACGTTCCGGACTGGAAAAGCAAAACGCCAGCCGGAGGCTCCGGCGCGGGCACGCGCGCGGAAGGCTACCGGCTTGTTGGCGAGAAGAACGGCGTTGTCTGGATTCTAGGCGCCGACCCGCGTGGTGCGTTGTTCGGAGTGGGGCGTTTGCTGCGCGAACTGGATTGGGCAACCGCAAGTCTTTCGCTTCCGGGTCCCATCGACATCGAGACCTCTCCGGCGTACCCGATCCGTGGGCACCAGCTCGGGTATCGCGCGCAAGCCAATTCTTACGATGCTTGGGATGCGAAGCAGTTTGAACAATACATCCGCGAACTGACCTACTTCGGCGCGAATTCCATCGAAGCCATTCCGTTCCAGGACGAGCGCAAGACGCCGGTGCTGAAGTTCCCCCGGCGCGAAATGAATAAAGCGATGGGCGAAGTCTGCCACCGCTATGGACTCGACTATTGGCACTGGCTTCCAGCGGAGTTCGACCTCAAGAACACTTCTGAGCGCGACAAGCTCCTCGCGAATTGCGATGAGCTCTTCCATGACTGCCAAACGATCACTGGGATCTTTTTCCCCGGCGGCGACCCGGGGAACAATCCGCCGGAACTCGTGCTTCCGTTCCTCATCGATCTGAGCAAGCGGATGCTGCCTGTTCATCCGAACGCGCGCATCTGGCTTTCGCTCCAATTATTCAATGCGGCTCAAATCGAGTACGTCTATCAATACATCGAGCGCGAGAAGCCGCACTGGTTTGGTGGTTTGGTCGTTGGACCATCCAGCCCGCCGCTCGCGGCGTCCCGGCAGCGGCTGCCGAAGCAGTACAAGCTGCGCCTCTATCCCGACCTGACCCACAACAAGCTTTGCCAGTACGAGGTCCCGGAGTGGGATCAGGCGTACGCGCTTACTTTGGGCCGCGAAGCCGTCAATCCTCGCGCGGCAGAGTTTACAGCCATTCACAATCGGTACGCGCCATTCAGCGATGGTTTTATTTCGTACTCGGACGGCATCCACGACGACGTCAACAAGACGGTCTACAGCGCGCTGAGCTGGGATCCTTCGCTCGACCCGCGCGACATCTTAAT